>DATNRE010000130.1:0-6260 GCA_036703685.1 Candidatus Obscuribacterales bacterium | reverse complement strand
TGTTGGATAGTATGCTCCCTAATTTATAGGGTATCAAAGTTATTAACAGGATTACGTTCGGTTGTTGCTGATTTTGCGATCGCAATTTCCGAACCAGGGGAATAGGGGAAGTAGGGGAGGCAGGGGGAGCAGGGGAGGCAGGGGGAGCAGGGGGAGCAGGGGAGGCAGGGGGAGCAGGGGGAGGAGAAATATTTTAAGCGGAAACCCTAGTTACTGTTTCCAGAATTTGTTGTCTAGGATTTGAGCCAGGAGGGAATATTAGATGATTCCCGCCAGCTAGAACGTTCGCACTCGGCTTGTATAGCAATAGATAAAGGGATCAGGACAAAGACTACCAAGCAAGCTAAAATGAATTCTTTTCACCTCTTGCCTGTTCCCTGTTCCCTGTTCCCTTTTATCTGTAAAAACGGAGAGGGAGGGATTCGAACCCTCGTTAAAGTCACCCCTAAACGACATTTCCAGTGTCGCGCCTTCAACCGCTCGGCCACCTCTCCAGGTGGAATATTTCATTTTTACCCACGAAAATATATACTATCATAAATTTCGGAAAGTCAACACGATCTCAGAAAAAATTTTTTTTATGACCAGTTCCCATCGGGTAGAAATTCATTATCGTCAGACGGGTGAGCGTTTTTATGTCAACGTTCCTGAAGATCGGTATATCCTCCAAAGTGCGGAAAATCAGGGGGTAGACTTGCCCTTTTCCTGTCGCAATGGCGCCTGTACCAGTTGTGCGGTACGGGTGGTGTCTGGGGAGTTGCAGCAATCGGAAGCCATGGGACTCTCCCCGGACTTACAACAACAGGGATATGCGTTGCTCTGTGTGAGTTATCCCCGCTCCGATTTAGTTGTGGAAACCCAAGACGAGGATGAAGTGTATGAACTTCAGTTCGGACGCTATTTTGGTAAAGGTAAAGTTAAAACCGGATTACCCCTGGACGAAGATTAATCTATGGGATTTCAGGTTTAGAGGAAAATGGTATGGCGCGATAGTATGGGGTTTGTTGCTTCTGCTGACCAGTTGTACTCAACCTGACCTTCCGAAAGGCATTTTTACCAAAGTTGAACGGGTGATTAGTGGTCAAACCCTGGAAATTCTCGATAAAACGGGTAAAATTCCGGTATTGCAACAGGTTCGACTCGCTGGAATTATGGCCCCTGACCTGAAACAAGATCCTTGGGGAATCAGAGCTAAACAACGTTTAAAACAACTGTCTGAGGGTAAAAAAATCCTATTAGAAGCAGATTTAACGGCAAAAGATCGCTATGGTCGCATCTCCGGCTATGTTTGGATGGACGGAACTTTAATTAATGAACATTTGCTGAAAGAGGGATATGTTTTAGCAGAAACATCCTCTATTTATAATTCCGGTAATTCCAATTTCCAGACCCAATATTATCAACGGTTTAACTATGCTCAAGAATATGCCCGAATCATGGGAAATGGCATTTGGAACCCCGAGCAACCTATGAGTTTAACGCCAATGGAATTTCGAGAGCAACAACCTTAGAGGGTTTATATGACTAAAAACGAATTACAGTTTTTTTTAGATATTGCTACCCTAGCTGCTCAGGCGGGGGGTGCTGTTTTAAAATACTATTTGGGAAATTTAACAGATGTTCAAGAAAAGGGACGGTCTGGGGATTTAGTCACCGAAGCGGATAAGGCGTCGGAAGCGGCGATTTTAGCCGTATTAGAACGTCATGTGCCTGACCATGGAATTTTAACCGAAGAATCGGGGGAATTGGGGGATTTGAAAAGTCCCTATCTTTGGGCGATTGACCCTTTAGATGGAACCACGAATTTTGCCCACCAATATCCATTTTTTTCCGCTTCTATTGGGTTATTAATTAATGGAGTGCCTCAAGTGGGAGTGATTTATGATCCCTTTCATGATGAATTGTTTCAAGCGGCTAAAGGGTTAGGAGCAACTTGCAATAATCGTTTAATTAATGTGTCTAAAACCGATAGTTTAGATAAAAGTTTACTGGTTACGGGCTTTGCTTACGATCGTCGAGAAACGACGGATAATAATTATGCCGAATTTGCCTATTTAACCCATTTAACCCAGGGTGTTCGTCGCAGTGGGGCGGCGTCTATTGATTTAGCACATACGGCCTGTGGACGCTTAGATGGCTATTGGGAAAGGGGGTTATCTCCCTGGGATATGGCGGCAGGAATTGTATTAGTAGAAGAAGCGGGAGGGAAAGTCACCGCCTATGATACCAGTCCATTTAAAATCGGTTCGGGTCGAATTTTAGCCACTAATGGTTATTTACATGAACGGTTAAGTCAAGAATTAATAGAAACTCCTCCATTATCGAGTTGGAAAGATAAATAATCTGGGGTTAGTAGGGGTAATTCATGAATTACCCCTACTAATAATTACCCCTACTAACAGTTAAAAAATTGCGGCACAAACCGCCGCCCCAATTAATCCCACTTGGGGATTTAATACGACATAAACGGGAATTTTAGCTAAGATGGGTTTCATGCGTCCTTTATTAGAAAAAGCCTCCATGAATTCAAAAGTTTCTAATAACGGTAAAATCTTAGGGGCAATTCCTCCAGCAATATATAACCCGCCATAGGGTAATAGTTTTAACGCTAAATTTCCCGCTTCTGCCCCATAGGATTCTACAAAAAGCTGCATGGTTTGTTCTGATAAATGATCCCGTTTTTCTAAAGCAGCTTGAGAAATGGCGGCGGCGGGATCAACGGTTACTTCTGCTAACCCAATTTGATGCTCCCACTCCTTGACAATTTCGCTAATTTCTGGAGATTCTTTTGCCGTATTGCGATCGCGTAAAAATTGATAAATTGCGATAATTCCTGGCCCAGAAACGACCCGTTCTACGGATATTCGATCAATCCGATGTTTGGCTAACAAATATTTCATTAACTGAAATTCTAATTCAGAACGGGGAGCAAAATCCGTATGACCGCCTTCGCAGGGATAGACTTTGATTCTATTAACTAAAGGTGTCACAAAACATTGCCCTAAACCTGTTCCCGCCCCAATCACTCCAATAGGAGCATCGGTCTGTAGCTGTCCTTTTTGTAAAACTAAAATATCGCTTTCGGGTAAACTCGTAACTCCATATCCCACCGCTTCAAAATCATTAATTAAAGTCACCTGGGAAATGGCTAATTCTTCTTTTAAATATTGAGCATCTAAGTGCCAAGGTAAATTAGTTAATTTGGCGGTTTGATGAACCACTGGCCCCGCAATGGCAAAACAGGCTTTTTCGGGATGCAAATTCTCACCCAATTGTTCCTTTACTTCTTGTAAAAAATGTTGTACAATGGGAACCAAATCAGGATAATCTCCACTTAAATAACGGGATTCATGGAGGGTTTTTAATCGCTCTTGGGTTTGGCTACCTTTCACAATTTCTGTCCCATCCACCAAGCGCAAAATTGTTTTTGTTCCCCCAATATCTCCAGCTAATAATAAGGTCATAGTCTCACGGATTAAGGCTTTACTCTCCCTATTGTGACATATAACAATTACGAATTACGAATGGATAATGGGGAATGGTTAGCGGGGAATAATGGGTAATAAACTAATAAAGACGCGCCATGGCACGTCTCTACTGATGACTGATGACTGATAACTATGTAAGAATAGAGCTAGTCAAGTTATAAATATAGTCAGAGAACATAATGCTGGTGCAGTCACGTTCACAAACTCAATCTTCCGTCGTCGATTCATCAAAACCCCAGATCGATTATGATGTCGTTATTGTTGGGGGTGGAATTGTTGGGGCAACTTTGGCCTGTGGCTTGAAAGATTCGGGGTTAAAAATAACAATTATTGAATCCCAAAAGCCGGAGGTTGCTATTAGTAAAAAACAAGCCTATGCTTTAACATTACAAACAGGACGCATTCTTAAATCCATCGGAGTTTGGGATGAAATTGTCACAAAAATTACAACTTTTTATCAGATCAGTTTGAGTGATTCGGATTATCCCAAGGTAGTAGAATTTCTGCCTAAAGATTTAGGAACAGATGAATTAGGATATGTCGGTGAA
This sequence comes from Candidatus Obscuribacterales bacterium, assembly GCA_036703685.1. GTDB lineage: Bacteria > Cyanobacteriota > Cyanobacteriia > Cyanobacteriales > Microcoleaceae > Planktothrix. The sequence goes on along the minus strand of DATNRE010000130.1, from coordinate 2,224 downwards.
CATGGGATAATTTTATCGGCAATGTATGAATTTTTAGCCCAGTGTCCGAATGTTTCTTGGCAATGTCCGGCTAGTTTAAAAACTGTTAATTATCATCCCGATTTTGTAGAAATTGAAATCGAAAATCAAGGTAATCTTAACACATTTTATAGTAAAATTGTTGTAGCGGCTGATGGTTCTAAATCTCGGTTACGGGAAGAAGCGGGGATTAAAACCCACGGTTGGAAATATTGGCAATCTTGTATTGCGATGACAATTAAAACGGAAAAATCCCATCAAAATATCGCTTTTGAACGGTTTTGGCCAAGCGGCCCCATGGGGGTTTTACCCTTACCCGGAAATCGCTGTCAGGTGGTCTGGACGGCTCCCCATGCTGAAGCTCAGGCTTTAAAGGAGTTAGATGAAACGGAGTTTTTAAAGTTATTAGAATATCGCACAGGCGGATTATTAGGACAGTTAGAATTATTGAGCGATCGCTATGTTTATCCCGTACAATTAATGCAGAGCGATCGCTATATTCAACACCGATTAGCCTTAGTTGGAGATGCCGCCCATTGTTGTCATCCCGTGGGAGGACAGGGTTTAAATATGGGAATTCGGGATGCGGGCGCTTTAGCAGATGTATTAAAAATAGCGACTCAAAAAGGCGAGGATATTGGGCAAAAACGGGTGTTAAAACGGTATGAAGGTTGGCGACAAAGGGAGAATTTAATTGTTTTAGGATTAACGGATTTCTTAGATAGAACTTTCTCAGGAGATTGGACTCCCAAAGTTAGTTTACGCCGCCTGGGATTAGGGATATTAACCAAAGTGCAAATATTCCGCTATTTGGCATTAAGATTAATGACAGGTCTCATCGGTCGTGCACCCAAAATCAACTATTAAATCCATGGGTCAACAGAAAATAGAATTAATTTCTCGTCGGGACTTTTTAAAATATTCTGGGGTTTTAGGACTTGGGATTTTAGCCAATCCTGCAACCTCCATTCTCGATATTATTCCAACTTCAACTCCCCATTTAACGATGCAGTTAGACTGGAAATATAATGTTCAATTTGCTGGGTTACTATTAGCAGATTATTATGGATTGTATCAAAAACGGGGATTAAAGGTTGAGATTCTACCTGTAAATTCACAAAATGTATTTGAACAAATAGCCGAGAATCCGTTAATATTAGGCTGTGGGGAACAGGATGTCATTTTAGCCGCCCAGGTGCAAGGATATCCGGTTAAAGCGATCGCAACTATGTTTCAAACCTCTCCTTTAGGGTTAATGTCAATTCCCCAAAATAATATCCATTCTCTTAATGATTTAGTGGGACAAAAAGTTGGGATTCATGGGGAGGTCAAAAAAATCATGGAATTAGTCATTAATATCAATGGTTTATCACCCCAAGATATTCCAATTGTCCCGATTTCCTATCAAGATAAATATGAGCGACTACAAAGTGGGGAATTAGCCGCCGTGCAATGTTATAGTGTTGATGAACCCATTGGTTTCAGCTATCAAACGGGAATTAAACCTAATATTCTAAAATTTAGCGATTATGGATATGATTCCTATGTGCAGGTAATTTTTGCTCATCAACAGTTATTAGACCATCATTCTGAATGGGTGAATCGGTTTTTAAAAGCATCTTTTGCGGGATGGAAACTAGCCCTAGATAATATTAATCAAACCGCTAAAATTGTAGTTGATACCTATATAAAACCGGAGAGTAAATATCACAATTTGGAGTATCAAACTCAATCTTTACAGTTAATTGCTGATTATATTACCCACGGAATTAACCCCGAGCAAATCGGTTATATTTCGGCAAACCGTTGGCAAAAAATGTCAGAAAAACTGGCTAAATATGGTATAATTGACAGTGTTCCTCAACTTCCAGATTCTTTAGATTCCAGCTTGTGGTCAGTGGCTTAAGTTGTTACTATGGTGATTGATGCTAATAATATTAGTCTCACTCTATTGTTTGAGGGTGACTATAAACTCATTTTAGAGCCGGATTTGCAAGATGATTCTGGACTGGCTTATTGGGAGTTATTCATGCCAACTGAGCAAGTTTTGTCGGTTGGGCCTGGACTTTTTTGGGAATGTAAATCAATATGTCATAATTAATTAGACAATGAAATAAACAATTAACCATAAAAACTTGTTATGAATTTAACAACTGACTTACTAACCCGCATTACTCAAACTCCTGGCCAATGTGGGGGTCGTCCC
>DATNRE010000129.1:0-3870 GCA_036703685.1 Candidatus Obscuribacterales bacterium | reverse complement strand
GGTGGGAATTTCTAAGATTCTTATGCCTATTTTGGGGAGAGGATTTAATTTTTGTTGTAGTTGTTTCCAAGATTGAATTTGTTCATAATTAATATTATAGGTTGCTGATAGTTGAGCAAAGTTAATATTTTGAGGAGTAGTAAAATATTCCTCAAAGGGCGGATCAAATTGAGAAATAGGTAACATTTCAAAAATTCCCCCGCCATTATTATTAATTAAAATGATAGTTAAATGTCCGATAAATTTATTTCTAATTAAAAATCCATTAGTGTCATGAAGTAGGGCTAAATCCCCCGTTAATAAAATACTACTTTGTTGATGATGGGCAATTCCCAAAGCGGTTGATAGGGTTCCATCAATACCATTTGCCCCTCGATTAAAAAAGGGTTGAATGTTTAAATTGTTCGGATGCCAAAAAAATTCGACATCCCGCACAGGCATACTATTAGCAATGAAAATAGGGGTATTCTCAGGTAGAATTTGAGAGAGTAACCAAGCAATTTTGGGTTCTATTAAGGATTGAATTGGGTTTAATTTTTCGTCAATTGCGTTTCTGGATTGAGCTTCTAATTCATACCAAAAATTACTATATAATTTAGATTTTTCTACAATAATTTTCTCTGAATTTTTGGCTTGATTAATTCCTTTTGAAAGTTGTTCTATTGATATCCTAATATGGGTAGTTTTTCCATGTAATCCATCTAAATTGTGATAGCTTGGATCTAGGATAAAATAATCAGGTTGTTGTTGTTCTAACAAAGTTCTGAGGGTTTTACTGGTGGGTAAATCTCCAACTTGAATCACAACTTCCGGGGCAAGTTTTTCCGCTAAGGTTGAATTTCTCAGGATTAAATCATAGGTTGAAATCAAATAGGGATTGAGGTTAGAATAGTTCCTGACGGGGGATAATCCTTCGGCTAAAACGGGATAATTTAATTGTTTAGAAAGATAGGCGATCGCTTGACAATAAGTTACCGGATTTTGAGGTTGATCTACACCACAAATAATAATTCCTTTAGAATAATTATACCATAGTTTAAAATAATTAGATACATCAAAATTAGATAAAGTTAAAGTTTTTGATAGATTAATTTGAGCAAAAAAATCATCAGTTAATAGGGTTTTTAAAACTTCTGTTTCTGGTTGACATAGGGGATATAAAGGGTCACGAAAGGGAATATTAAGATGAACAACTCCACCCATAGGAAATTGCGATCGCTCCCAAGCATAAATTAAAGTTTGTCGCAAATAACGTAACAATCCTAAATCCAAACTTGGGACACTTAATTCTGTTTGCCAATTGGGATAATAGTTATATAATCTAACTTGATCAATAGTTTGTCCTGCATGACAATCTCGCAATTCTGGGGGGCGATCTGCGGTTAAAATTAATAGGGGAACTCGGCTTTCTTTGGCTTCGATAATAGCTGGGTAAAAATTAGCCCCGGCGGTTCCAGAAGTACAAACTAAAACCGTCGGCAAACCGGATTTTTTGGCAATTCCTAAAGCAAAAAAAGAGGCAGAACGTTCATCTAAAATTGGGATACTTTCAATGCTAGAATGTTGAGCAAAAGCGACAGTTAAAGGAGTAGAACGGGAACCCGGACAAATAATTGCAGTTTTTAATCCTAATTGAGCCAAAGTCTCTACTAATACAGAAGCCCAAACTGTGTTAATATTACGGAAGTCAATCATTTTATTTCAATTAATCTAAAGTTTAATTTAACTAGGGAACTTAACCATGTCTTTTGTAGGTTTACATATTCATAGTGATTATAGTTTACTCGATGGGGCTTCCCAATTACCCCAATTAATTGACCGAGCTTTAGAGTTAGGAATGCCAGCGATCGCTGTTACCGATCACGGTGTTATGTATGGGGCCATTGAGTTAATTAAAACCTGTCGCAATAAAACCATAAAACCCATTATTGGGAATGAGATGTATGTGGTCAATGGGGATGTTAAAGTTCAAGATTCTCGACGAAAAAAATATCATCAAGTGGTTTTAGCTAAAAACACCCAAGGTTATAAAAATCTGGTTAAATTAACCACAATTTCACACCTCCAAGGCTTTCAAGGAAAAGGCATTTTTGCCCGTCCCTGTATTAATAAAGAACTATTAGAACAATATCACGAAGGGTTAATTGTTACCAGTGCTTGTTTAGGGGGAGAAATTCCCCAAGCTATTTTACAAGGACGTTATGATGTGGCGCGGGAAGTTGCGAAATGGTATCAAAGGGTATTTGGAGAGGATTTTTATTTAGAAATTCAAGACCATGGGTCTCCAGAAGATCGGATGGTGAATGTTGAAATTGTGAAAATTAGTCGAGAATTAAAAATTAAAATTATCGCAACAAATGACTCCCATTTTATTTCCTGTAATGATGTGGAAGCCCATGATGCGTTACTTTGTATTAATACCCAAAAATTAATTAGTGAAGAAAAACGGATGCGCTATAGTGGCACTGAATATTTAAAATCCGCCGAAGAAATGGCGCAACTATTTCAGGATCACTTACCCCATGATGTCATTCAAGAAGCCATTAGTAACACGGTAGAAGTTGCTAATAAAGTTGAACCCTATACGGGTATTTTAGGGGAACCTCGTATCCCTGACTATCCCATTCCTGCGGATCATACGGCGGATACCTACTTAGAAGAAGTCACCTGGAAAGGGTTACTAGAAAGAATGAATGCTAAAACTAGAAGCGAGATTAAACCTGTCTATAAAGAGCGCTTAGAATATGAGCTTAAAATGATGCAACAGATGGGGTTTTCCACTTATTTTTTAGTAGTTTGGGATTATATTAAATTTGCTAGAGATAACAATATTGCCGTCGGGCCAGGACGGGGTTCGGCTGCGGGATCATTAGTAGCTTATGCCCTAAAAATTACCAATATTGATCCGGTTTATCATGGTTTATTATTTGAAAGATTTTTAAACCCTGAACGGAAATCTATGCCGGATATTGACACGGATTTCTGCATTGAAAGACGAGATGAAATGATTAAATATGTCACCGATAAATATGGAGAAGATAAGGTCGCTCAAATTATTACCTTTAACCGCATGACCTCCAAAGCGGTGTTAAAAGATGTCGCCCGGGTGTTAGGAATTTCCTATAAAAACTCGGATAAAATGGCTAAATTAATTCCGGTTTCACGGGGCAAACCTGCCCGTTTGAAAGTGATGATTTCCGATCAAAGTCCCTCGCCGGAATTCAAAGAAGCCTATGATAATGAACAAGTTGCAGTTCATAATGAGGCGGGGGAAGAAGTCAATACCATTACTGTTAAACAATGGTTAGATATGGCAATTCGCATCGAAGGAACTAATAAAACCTTCGGAGTTCATGCGGCGGGGGTGGTGATTTCTAAACAGTCTTTAGATGAAATTGTTCCCCTGCAACGCAATAATGATGGGGCGGTGATTACTCAATATTATATGGAGGATTTAGAAGCCGTTGGACTCTTGAAAATGGACTTTTTGGGCTTGAAAAATTTAACCATGATTCAAAAAGCGGTTGATTATATTGAACAAAAACATCACTATAAAATTGATCCTGAAAAACTTCCCTCTGATATTGAAAGAAAAGCTCAAGATGCTTATAAAACCCATAAAAAGTTACCTGAAGATGTGCTAAAAACCTACAAATTACTAGAAAAAGGGGATTTAGATGGTATTTTTCAGTTAGAATCTTCTGGGATGATCGATATTGTTAAAAAACTCAAACCTTCCTGTTTAGATGATATTTCTTCTATTTTAGCGCTGTATCGTCCTGGGCCCTTAGATGCGGGTTTAATTCCCCAATTTATTGATCGTAAACATGGACGGGATGAAATTAGCTATGATCATCCTCTGTTAGAGCC
>DATNRE010000128.1:0-1836 GCA_036703685.1 Candidatus Obscuribacterales bacterium | reverse complement strand
GTGGGTTTGCCGAACCCCACCGATTACGCTTTGGTGAGATCTCATCAAGCCTTTGCTCAGTCCCATATAACCCTTAGCAATCCGACCTCTGACTGCGTGGATTCGACCTTTACGACTTCGGCGAACAAACATTATCTATTTTTTCTCCGTCGCTTCAAACCCGTACTATTAAATCCAATGACGGGAGTATCTAGGGAATATTTAGCCTCTTGATTTATTAGTTCGTCTGCATAAGCATTTGGGCTGTAAGGCAACTGATTCTCAAGTTCGGGAGTTTGGGAAACATCGTCTAAACCAAAATATCTTTTTAGTTCAGAGGAAAACTCATCAACCGCCGTTGTTAATAACTGTTCAGGACTAACAGCTACCAACTGTTCGGGTGATGCCTTCTGAATCCGTTGGATAGTCTCTAAAAAGACCTCAAATTCATCCCCTAATTCCTGCCGTTGCTTCTTAAAACTACCCTGTTCCTCTTTCACCGAAGCAAAACTCAAGTCTTGAGTAGATGCGGAAAAAAGTGCAGGGCCGTGAATAGCAGGAAAAGCGACGGCGGAGACTTCTGCCAATCGCTCCAACTTTAAATCAACACCCGGGCTTAAAAGGTTGATCAGTTTTGACTGAACCTCTTGTACTTTGTTGAGGATTTTCGCTTTAGAAAATGCCCCAAGTTTTCCGATCAAATGTTGCATTTTGGGGTTGGGCAAATCCTCTTGACGAATCACCCGACACTCGAACGGGCTAACAAATACCCCGAGTTTTTTCAACTCCCCATCCGTGCCGATCAATTGCTTGCTATGATCAGACATTAAGGGAATCTCATACCCTTGGCTCATTGCCGCATTTGTTCGTTGTGCAATCCTTAAAATCCGTTCAGAGGGAAATTCATGCACCACCCCTTGGTTGTCTTTGTGGGTTCCCTCAATTAAGACTAGGGCGTTCTTAATTAACTCGCCCGATCTTTCTTCAGAGAACTGGCATAGCCCACCTATGCCATCAAAACAAGAAACGTTACCCATACATAAAAGGAAGGGTTTATAATGACTCAATCACAATCCTATTCTGTTAACACTAATGCAAGCAAAAATTATCCAAATTCAGGATATTTAAACACGATAGGAAAAAGGTTGAGAAAATTGAGAGAAGATAGAAACATGACTCAAGCTGATTTAGGGAGGTTACTTAGTTACAACCAAAACTCTATTAGCAGGAAAGAGTCAGGAGTCGTGCAAATTTCAAGCATTGAGGTAGTGAATATTTCAAGGGCTTTACAGCTAACGACATCTGAAATTATTTATTTATTGTTAGGGATTAAAAGTGAATGAGCAGCTAAGTTATCTTCCAGGTCAAATATCCCCGAGTATCGATAACTTGATCTGGGATTTTGTCGCATCCCTTGACACTAAAACAAAATACCCAATCAAGGATTTAGCTGCGATGCTTAGGGCTGATCCTATTTCCGGTGCGGCCCTAACGGTTAAGGCATCCAGAGCGATCGCCCTTGTGGGAGCATTTAAACACGGGAATAACGAGGTCGCTAGTTTTCCGTCAGGCTACTATACCCCCGTAGAGTTTATTAATTCCTGTTGGGAGTTAATGGATGGGTCGCTTTCCGACGTAATCCTTCAGATGGCAAAACAAGCCTACGGACTAGGCCGGAGCGTTGCCGAGATTGTGTTTAGTACGGATATGCCGGGACACAAGGGCGAACTCAGGATTAAACGATTTAATATTTTAGAGCCAAGTCGGATTAAGTTTGCGGGGAAAAAGGGTCAAATAGATCGGATTATTTATTCGTCAAGCAAGGGTGAGGTGGGTATCCCTTATTCTAAATGCCTC
>DATNRE010000127.1:0-4387 GCA_036703685.1 Candidatus Obscuribacterales bacterium | reverse complement strand
TATTCCCATTACCGGAGATTTTAACTACTATTTTTCTTTATGTAATATCCTGCGGAAACAACCCCAGCTTGAAGAAGCGTTATCAGCCTGTAATCAAGCAATTAATTTGAGTAAAAAAAAGAGAGCCGATTTATGGGAATTTCGCAGCGATCTATTATTAAAATTAGGACAATATGATCAAGCTTTAGTATCGAGTTTACAAGCCCTGGAAATTCAACCTAAAAACTCTCTAGCCTTAACCCTACAGTGTCGCTCCCTTTTAGCATTAGGTCAACAAGATCAGGCTATTTCCGTTTGTAATAGTGCTTTAGAAATCAATCAAAATTGGGAGGAATTTTCTCCGAGTCTCACTTGGTTAAGTCGAGGTTTGGCTCAAGAACAGAAAGCCCAATATTCTGAAGCCTTAGCATCCTTTGATCAGGCTTTAAAACTCGATCCTCAGAATTCTATGGTTTTAGTCAGTAGCTGCCGAGTTTTGTTAGAAATGGAGAAGCATGAACCAGCAATTACCAATTGTGATAACGCTTTAAAAGTTAATCAAAATTGGGGAGAAAGTTCTCCGGCTCAAGCCTGGTTTTGGCGAGGTTTGGCTTTTAGTGATTTGGCAAAATATCAGCAAGTTTTAGCCAGTTGTGAAGCAGTAAAAACTGATTTAGAGACTAATATTATAATCAAAAATAATTGTATTTTAACTACTCGAATTTCTCGGTTAGAATCGGCAAAAACTTCTTATGAACAAGCAACAACCCTCGATCCTGAATTTGCTGTGGCTTGGACATATCAAGGGATCAATTTAGGAGAATTAAACGAATATGTACAAGCAAAAAAGGCTTTAGAAACAGCTATAAAAATCTATCCTAATAATGCCTTAGCTTTGGTGAATTTGTGTGCAACTCTGAATAAATTAGGGAATTATCAAGAAGCACTAACAGCCTGTGAAAGTGGATTACAACAAGATAGTAATTGGCTAGAAAGTGAGCCTGCTGATACTTTTATCCAGAAAGCACAGGCTTTAGCAGGTCTGAAACGCTATGAGGAGGGAATTTTGGCGATTGATCAAGCCTTGAGTTTGAAACCTGACTCCGCGATCGCTTGGAATACAAAAAGCGTGATTTTATGGCAAGCTCAAAAATATCAGGAAGCTCTCAACGCATCAGAAAAAGCCTTAGCAGCCGATCCCAACTACTTTCAAGGGTGGTTTAATCGGGGGAGTATTCTGCGGGCGATGCAGCAAAATCAAGAGGCCCTAAGCGCTTATCAGCGTGCGATCGGTAGCCATATCACTTTTGTACCAATAGAAACCCTGGGGTCGGTTTGGACTAATTCCAGTGCAATTTTGTGGGACTTAGGGCAATATCCCGAGGCAATTGCCGCAGCCAATAGTGCGATTGAGATCGATCCTAATTCAGTATCCGCTTGGTTTAATCGAGGGTTATCTTTCACAGCTATAAACAAGTATGAAGAAGCAGTTAAGTCTTATCAGCAAGCCCTGAAAATTGATCCAAAAGCGGTTAATATTTGGGTAGCTCAGGGGATGGCATTCTTTTATTTAAAGCGCTATCCAGAAGCTTTAAATGCCTTTGAAGAAGCGTTAAAAATTGATCCAAACTATTTACCCGCTTTAGAAAATCGAGATCTAATTAGTCGGTATTTTCAGGATAAATAATATTTAATCCTGCTTTTCTAAACCTTAAAAATCAAGTCAACTAAACTCTTTAAATCCGGCACTTCTAAATCCGGTTGAGCGATCGCAGCTTTTGTTGCTCCTCCTCCGGGTTGTCCTTGACGACGATTAACCCAAACTGTTGTTAATCCTAAACTATTGGCCGTGGCAATATCATGGAAAATACTTTGGGCAACGTGCAGTAATTGATTAGCAGAAAGCCCCGTTTTATTTAAGGCGAATTGAAAATTATGGGCAGACGGTTTATAGGATTGAGCTTGTTGTGCTGTAATAATATGATCAAATTCTATTTGAAGATGTTGGTTAGTTTGGGCAAACAAATCATCATCAATATTAGAAATAATCACTAATTTATATTTTTGTTTTAAGGCTTTTAGGGCTGCTACCGTATCAGGAAAAGGTTGCCAATTTTGAATTGAATTGCCCAAACTTTCTAATTCCGTCGGAGTGGGAGAAAACCCTAAACGTTCTCCGAACTTCTGCACCACATCCCGCAGAATTTCCCGATAGGTTTTATATTCTCCACTTTGGGCTTCCGGTTCCAATATAGCAAATAATTCAAGTAACTCTTGATTATTCATCTCAATACCATGGGCCTTAACTAATTGTTGTAAAACCGGAGTAATTCCGTTTTCCCAATCAATTAAAGTGCCATAGCAGTCAAAACTTAAGGCTTTGAATTGATTAAATTCAATCATAATTATGGTTTTTCCGTAGATAGTATTTTAAGGGAACAGGGAACAGGGAACAGGGAATAGGGAATAGGGAATAGTAATTTATTTTTGGATTTTTATAATAAAAGCAATAATTATCATTCGGTGATTTTTCTAAAACCCATTACCCATTACCCATTCGTAATTCGTAATTCGTAATTCGTAATTCGTAATTCGTAATTCGTAATTCGTAATTCGTAATTCGTAATTCCCTCTTACCCATTCCCCGTAACCGATAATCCTTCAACAATAATAGAAGGAGTATAACAAGAACCATTCCAAGAGGCATCACCCCCTAATTCTATAACTTTTTTCAGGGCGGTGTAAACATTTCCGGCGACCATGGTATTTTTCACCCGTCCGACAATTTCGCCCTTTTCTATACGATATCCTAAATCCACATTAATCGAAAAATCCCCACTAATTCCCGCACTTTCCCCTAACATTTGATCGACAATTAAACCCCGATCTAAACTTTTAATTAACTCAGCTAAGGAACTTTTTCCGGGTTGGACTAAAAGATTAAATAAACCCGGAGTGGGATAACTCCCTAAATGGGTTCTAAATCCATTGCCAGTTGTACCATTTACTAGGGTACGACCTGTGGTTAAGTCGGTATAAAATAGTTTTAAAACGCCCTTTTCAATAAAAGTAATCGGACGGGTAGGGATACCTTCATCATCAAAAGGACAACTAAACGGCCCAGCATCGGGTTCTTGAGATATCGTTAAGACTGGAGACAGGACGGGGGTATTTAAGCGATCGCTCCAAGGAGAAGCCCCCTCTAAGACCTGTTTACCATTCAAAGCCGCATCCAGGGTTCCCCAGAGCATATCGGCGGCTTTAGCGGTAAATAACACCGGAATCCGACCTATCGGAGATTGTACGTTATTTTTAGCCCAATTTAATCGCATTAAAATCCGTTGAGCTAGGAGATTCGGATCAAGAAAATCCCGTTGGGTTTGGCCATCGGAAACCGCTAAAAAATCATCTCCCCGTACCCATTCGGTTTCCATATAGCCACTGAGGGTGGTGTCGGTGTGGCTACATTCGAGGCCCCGGGAGTTAATCAGGCGAATCGATTCCACCTCACAATCCCATTCGGCTGTACACAGGACGTCAGGATAGGACGCCCGAATTAATTCAATTGCCTGTTTCCCCCAACCGATCAATTGTTCAACGGGGACAACTTGCCCAATATCGGGATAGATGGATTGAGCCTTAGATTCAGTTAATTCGATGGTTTCGGGTTGATTAAGGGTACTTAATGCCAGTGCCCGGGCGACTAATTTTTCCGGTTCCACTGGCCCATAGGCAACGGCTAACCCCGGACGTCCATCTCGCCACAGTCGCAGGGTTGTGCCTTCCGATTGGCTACTTTCGAGTTGCTTGAGTCGATTGGCTTCAAAAAAAATCGGCTGGGAAAGAGATTGGGATTGAAACACTTCCGCAGCCTCAGCGCCTGATGCGGCAGCTAACTCTAATAGCTGTTCGGCGGATTGGTCGTAGGTCATCGATAGTATGGCATAGCGTCATCGTTCATCGTACCTTGAGCGGTGATCGGTGATTCATTTTTGCCACCACTGACTACCGAACTCTAGCTCTCAAGATGTTTAATAGTTTGGTATTGGTGATATTTTTGACAGAAAATTAAAACTTGTTTGAAAATTTTTGAGAATTTTTAAAGAACGTATTATAATCTGTAAGTTTTGGTTTCGGTATTTGCCGATTTCTACTCCTGTAGAATTTAGCCAAGATCTCTATAAAAGTAGTATTCGCTCTTGAATCAGCCCCCTTAGCTCCGATTAAAATTCCTTGGAATAAATCAATCTAAATGAAATTGACACCGACCCCTTTAAATACCTTTGCGATTACAACACCCCTTTATTATGTCAATGATGTTCCGCACATTGGCAGTGCTTATACCACCATGGCCGCCGATGCGATCGCCCGATTTCAACGACTCCAAGGAAAATCCGTTCTCCTGATT
>DATNRE010000126.1:0-2103 GCA_036703685.1 Candidatus Obscuribacterales bacterium | reverse complement strand
TAGGTTGACTCAATCCCCAAGCATTTCCGGTGCTGTGGGGATACTTTTTTAGTATAACATATTATACTCATATTAAGCAGGAAAAGGAATACTATTAAATCTGAATTAATCAACAAATAACCCTCTAAATATTTAGAGGGTTTAAAATTATCTGTGTCTATATTTGTGGGTTTTTCGTTTCTTACGTTCAGGTTTATGCTCTCGATGTTGTTTACAATACCCCGAACGGTTTTGAGGGGAAAGATTAAGCCCACAAACCAGACAGTTTTTATGCTTCTTTTTGAAATCGACTCCGTAAAACCTCTAAATCCCCCTCTGAATCACCAAAACAGGATTCGTCATGAAATAGTGCGTGGTGTAATTCTGTTAACTCCCCATAACAGGGATTGTCACAGAATTTAACAGCATCTTCAAAAGTCCAATCTCCCATCATTTTGACTTGACTTCCCATGCGTTCGGCAGCGTGTTCTCGGACTGACGGCCCTCCGTAACCCCCACTTGCTCCCGTCACAAAACAGGCGACGGAGTTGGCAAACGCTGCATGATGTTGGTTCGGTGCGTCGGGGTGAGTTGCCTTGCCTAATTCAAACGCTTGTTTTAAGATTTCCGAGTAATTATCAATGTTCATAGCGGTTTCCTTTGTTAATTGAATTTACGGAGTAAGTAGGCTGTGATGATGCCACAGCCAGCACCTAACAGGGATTCGAGAATAATAGAGAGAATTTGTTGAGACATTTACTTAATCCTTAATTACAGAGGTTTGCTTTAGCCAAGGCATCCAAAACGGAGCCGCGAAGTTCTTTAGGTGCGCTACTGTTGCGATAACCGTAGAATTGTTGGCAAGAATAAGAGTTTTCGGCTTTGATCATCTCAACCGTGTGAGTGACCCGACCGTACTCACGGACTGCCAAGATAATTGACCGACCGCTATTAACCGCTTCACCGTAGCCACCGACACAATGGGATAACTGTTGACCCCATTGCTTTAGTTGGGCGTTACAGGTTGGGATTTCGATTTCCCAGCTACCATCAACAGAACACAACCCTTGCACCCGTTGAAAGTCGGGGTTAACTTTCAGAGGGAAGTCAGGGAGACGGTTGACATACTCCTTGGCTAAAGTTTCATGGACTGAGAGCCAACAACGCACCCGCCCCAAGTTAGGAACGCCACCGTTATCTTCTAGTCGTTTGAATAAATAGCCGGTGTCTCGGACTATATTGCTGTCCACCGGATGAACTTCGCCCCGGACTTTAAAGGTCGTGGTTTGAATCATTCTCAAAGCTACCTCATGGGATAGTGACTTCAAAAAGGTGATCACATCTTCTTGAAATCCGATAACGGAATCTTCAGGTAAGTTAAGGTATTTTTGCAACAGGTCAGCGTTCCCGTTGACTAACACCATCGCCCATTTACGGGGTGTGGGTGAGCTATTTTGGAATACTTTGACCGTCATTTTACCCGTTACACCAAACAGGTGTTCACAGGCTTTTTCAGGTGACAGAAAATCAACCAAGCCCAATAACAATTGGCCAGAGTTTTTAGACTGATTTAATTTAGTCCAGGGAAGCGACTCATAAGGAAGTTCTAGCGCAATTTCTAATAAAGTTCGGTAATGCTTTTTAATGTAATGCTCACGAGAATAACCACTCCGACTCCGTTCCCCTTTTTCATCGCCCATAATATAAGGCAATAATTCACCGAAGTTTGCAGCTTTTAATTCTCGGAATTTTGCCCAAAACTTCATCGTGAAATCATGGCGACTGATCGGGGTTCCATCCCACTCAGTCCAATTAACTTTATGGAATGACTGCCAAGCCACACTACGTTCTTCAATGATTTCCTCCCACGCAAATTTAGCCAACAACCGAGACTTGACGGGCATCCGTCCAACTCGTTCGGCAATCCCTTTCGGTAAATCGCCACACCATTTCCATGCACGGGCGCAGTCAGGGAGTCGCCAAATATTCCCAATGCGGTCGGAGTTTACTTCAAAAGCGTTAGCGTTAACCATTGCCTTTTTAACCCACAACGGGAGTCTGTTGTAGTTTGGCGTTGTTGCAATTGCCAAGACTTTTGTATGGTCAACTTGATAACAGCTACCC
>DATNRE010000125.1:0-4211 GCA_036703685.1 Candidatus Obscuribacterales bacterium | reverse complement strand
AAAACCACAGAACAAGCTACAGAACAAACACCGATACAAGAGGAAAAAATGAACAATCAAACCCCGCAAAATCAAGTACCTTCTATGACTCATTACTCGGAATTTGACCTAAGAAATGAAGCTATTAAGAGCCAAGCGGTTAAGGACGCTTTTAGTGACGCTCGGATGTATTTAGAATGTTACGATAATCATTTTGAAGCGTTAAAAAACACTGGGATAACTAACCTATTACAATCAAAAATTACTGAACAAAACGCACAAATACAACGGCGTGAGAGTGAAGATTTTTTGCTAATGAATCCATCGGAAATAATGAACAGGATGCAAAATCTACAAAAAACTTTAGCTTTACCTTCTCAATCAAACTGCAAATATCTTCCACAAAGTTTAGGATAGATAACGATAGTTTAGATGAGTACAAAATGATAGGTTTATGTTAGCAATAGGGGGTTAAAATCCCCTGTTTATCGATATGTTAGAACCGTTACGGTTTGGGTTTGCTGTTGTCTTAGGCTATCTTGTTAGCTTTGGATTTAGTCAGGTACAGACAACAGCATACCAGGTTAATCTCGAAAGTCAGAATAAATCATTAAAGACTGACTTCTCAATGTGTCAAAGGAAAGTTGAACAAGTTAAGGGAGTAGTAGAAAAATGGTAAGTAAAGGAAACTATGAACTACAAAAAGAGTACAAACAGCAACGATTGTATGATTTAGACCTAGGGATTCTTGATAACAAGATTTCTGCAAAGTGTAATGATTTAAAGGTTAGTCAAATAGATGTTAGACGCTCGGAAATCAAGGTAATGAGTGCTACTGAAAATTTAACTCAGGATGGAATTAACCTTGATATTCTTAAAGAGAAAACCTTGCAGCTATCAGACGGATTAAACTTTGAAAAAGCTAACACTCGGATTAATCGGGAAAAATTGTTAATTCTAGGTAACAAGGCAATGCTAGAGTTATCACAAATCAAAGCCGAATTATCCGAGTCTCAAGCGTTATTCAATCTTAAATTCACTCCCCTTGCATCCCAAAAAATTAACCAACTGCGATAATATGTACCTAAAATTTTTAGCCCTTTCAGCATCCCTAGGGGTGCTTTTTTTGACCCCTATCTCCCCTGATTTATCCCGTAAAGATAAATTGATTCTGGGAACGATAGGAGGGATTTCAAGCGGTCTTAGTTTGGCATGGTTAGGTTATACCCCAAACCGGAAAATACAGCTATTAAGAGATGAATTAAAGATAGCTCAAAAGACTTTAGAATCTAACTTAGAAGCTATCAGAGATCAGAATTATGCTCTTGAGTCTATCAAAGCAGAAAAAACTGAACTGGACAATTTTTATCAGTCTATGATTGATAAAACACAAATCGATTCAGAGCGACAATTGAAAGAGTTAAAGGTTAAATTGTCGGATAAGTGTAAAGAGTTAAAGACAAGTTTAGAAGTTCAAAAAAGCGACTATGAAAGGATTTTAAACAATCAATTAAGCAATCTGACTAATAAGAAAGATGAGGAAAAACAGTTAATAGTTAACAATTATGAATCAAAAATTAAAGGGTTAGCTAACAGAATCATAGAGTTAGAAAGTCAGGAAACATACGTTAAAGAATTAATTGCTGATAATGAACAGGTTAAAAAACTGCTAGAAATTGACTCAAGAAACCTTGAGTTATCAGTCTCACAAGCGCAGTTAACCCTAGAAAAACAAGTAATGACGTATGAACAAAAGATAGATAATGCTATCATTGAGAATGAGAATCTAAAGGCAATTATTAGCAGTTTAGAGGAAGATATCAATAGCTTAAATCAAACTATTATACTATTACAAAATGAAGCTAAAGCACCGAAAAACCAAGACGTTCGATTAATTCTTAACTTATTTTCTAAGAAAAAGATTAGATTAAATTATTTAGAATCATCTGAACTAGCTGGGGTTTTGACACATATCTTCGAGCCATTATCCGAGTTTACCGATTCATTAATTAAAGAAATTATTGGACAATTACCTGGATTATCAGAAACATTTGAAACTGTGCCAAACTATTCAATTAGTAAAGGGAAGTTAAGGATCAGTATTGATAATAGAACGGCTAAAGATAAGATTAAAAATCATTCGGGATGGTTAGAAAAAATTGCCAGTAGTGAATCTAATCTTTTAATTCTGGGTGCTAGAGGGACGGGGAAAAGTGAACTTGCTAACAATTATTCTGCATTAATCCATAACATTCTAGGGAAGTTTGATTTTAAATTTATTCAACCCAAACCCGACAATTTTAGCGTGTTCTATTTAGGAGATAAGGCAATAAAACCCGACTATCTAGGGTTCCAAACTGTCACGGGTTGCCTATCAGCTTATCAAGGGTTAGAAGCGTTAAACAACACCATACACGCGAGATTAGAAGACAATACTATCAGGATGAACGCCGGGTTAAAATGTCGGGAATGGGACGCGCAATATTGGTTAATCGATGAGTTTCAACAATTAATCTTACAAGCCGAATCATTCAACCAAAATACTAAAAAAGTATCCTTATCCATTAAGAACGCTGTATCTTTAGGGAGAAGTTTAAAGGTGTACGTTTTGGCAATAGGACAAGTCCCTAACGTTGCACAATTCCCAGGGTGGAATGTATCAGATTTTAGTCAATATGTCCAGATTTATTTAGGGGATGCTATTAAAGTCGGTATCGGATATTCAATCGATGATGGTGAGAAAAAAGAGTTAATGTCTGACTTTGAAGTCTTCAGAAATAGCGATATTAAGTATTATGGATTAATCAGAGAAATGGGTGTTAAAGGTTATATAGCACCGTTGCCACAATCACGGGAATATTTCACAAACCCATCCCAGATTATCCCAGAATCATCCCAGATTATCCCAGAATTATCCCACAATCCCACACCATCACAAGAGCTAGAAACCATAACGGTAAAGGTTTTGAGCGCATCCCATCCCGTCCCGTCCCATAGCGTCCCACCGTTAAAAACCCCGATCATTGAATGCCCTAACTGTGGGAGTTTTGAAAGTGTAAAGAATGGGAAAAACCGGAAAAAGTGTAAAAAGTGTAACAAGTCATTCTCGGTGTTAAACTGATTTTTTAAAAAATAAAACCCTGTTATTTGTTGATAGCGGGGTTTGTAATTTAGGAAAAATTAAGACACTAAAATTATTATAATCTATTTTAGATATTGACTAATATTATATTTTTATGTTAAAGTGAACTTAGGAAAAATTAAGGAATTAAAATCATGTCTTATCCTGTTATTTGTGACATTACACCAGAAGACTATCAAGACCGAATCGTTAAGATTAGCAAGCAATTTAAGGTTTATGATACTCCTAACAGATTACCTACATACTGTTTAGGATTATCGGGAGAAGTCGGGGAAGTTATGGAATTAATTAAGCGTTATTTTCGAGAAGGTATAGAACCCGATAAACAAGAATTGACTAAGGAATTGGGTGACGTTATAGCCTATGTAGCGTTATTAGCACATCACTATGATATTCCTTTAGAAACTGTCATGATTAAAAATATCAGGAAACTAGAAGACCGACAAAAAAGCGGTAATTTAGAAGGTAAAGGAAACGATAGATAAGTATTTTTAAATATCCACAAATCCAAACCCCTAAACAATCCCCCTAGACAACCCCTAGACACTCCCTAAGACCTGCTAAAACCGCCTAAAGGGTTATGGGTTATCTTGACCCCTAAAACTTCCCCAAAGCAGTCCTAAGACTTCCCCCAAAGCCTAACCCTGTTCCCTCTGGACAATCCCAAAGCCTAACCCTGTTCCCTCTGGACAATCCCAAAGCCTAACCCTGTTCCCTGTTCCCTGTTCCCTCTGGACAATCCAAAAACCGAAACCGAAACCGCCGCCAAACCCGCCCAAAGCCTTAAAACCCTTAACCCGTAATGGTTAGGGGTTTTTTGTGTTAATTTAGGGTTAAGCAAGGTTAACAGTCAGAGGTTTTATGGTGTAAGGGTTTAGGGTGTGTATAGATTAAAGTCTATGGTTAATATTGGTTTTAGTTATGGTTTGTAGGACAAAATGACCGCTTTTTTTAAAAATGCCCTTTTTTGTCCTACAGACAACTCCCTCTGTGTAAGGGTTACAGCGATTTTTTACGCAAAAACTGTATATATAGGGGTAAGGTGATTTTGCGTAATCGGTCATCGGGAATCGGGAATCGGGAATCGGTC
>DATNRE010000124.1:0-16785 GCA_036703685.1 Candidatus Obscuribacterales bacterium | reverse complement strand
AACATAATCTAATATTTTCAGGGGAATTTATTCCCCTGCGCCGTGTTTCCTCTCAGGTCTGAAGACACTGAGTTTCCACACTCCCAGACTTGTCTTATGAATATTTTAATCATCTCCTCTACATTTCCCTATCCACCCAGTCGAGGAGGAACGGAGATTAGAACGTTTAACTTGCTGAAATATCTTAATTCTCACCATCCTGTTACTTTGATTACCCAAAAACATTCGGGGGTCAGTGATCAGGATGTAGAAGAATTGCGTCAATGGGTGAGTCAACTGGTGGTGTTTCCCTTCCCTCCCGAACCTCCAACCTGGGCGGGGGCGAAGGTCGGTCGGTTTATTAATTCCCTGGTCAAAAGTACCCCTCCTAATGTCCTTTATCGATATTCCCAGGAAATGCAAACTTGGATCGATCAAGCGGTTGAACAGGGCAAAGTGGATGTCATTACTTGCGAACATAGTGTTAATGAAATTTATATTCGACCCTCCTATTTAAAGCAAGTTCATACCGTTGTTAATATTCATAGTTCCCTGGTCGGTTGGACTCGTAATCATTTAGAAATGGGGGCTTCTCCCCATCCCCAACGCGATCGAATTTATTTACAATTACTCCTAGAACGCTATGAAAAACGTTATGCGGCTAAATTTCATGATTTAGTCGTTACCACCGCAGATGATGAAAAACAGTTTCGCCAATTTCAACCCCAAGGAGAAATTCATGTAGTTGCGAATGGGGTAGATTTAGAATTATTTCCCATGCGATCGCTTGATCCCAATAATCATAACTTAGTCTTTGTGGGGGCGATGGACGCCTCCCATAATATCGACGCCGCCCGATTTTTTACCCTGGAGGTCTTACCCCTGCTGCAAAATTCCTATCCTGATACCACCTTTACGATTATTGGAGCGCGACCCGTGCCCGAAGTTCTACAATTAGCGAAGCATCCGGGTGTAATTGTCACCGGGGGAGTTCCCCAGGTCGTCGATTATTTACATCGGGGGACGGTCTGTGTCACCCCCCTGCGCAGTGGTTACGGGATTAAAAATAAAACCCTGGAAGCCATGGCCGCCGGGGTTCCGGTGGTAGCGAGCGATCGCGGTTTGGAAGGCTTGGCCGTGGATGGGCCTAATGACCCCCATCGCGCTCTCCGGGCTAATACCGTGGCAGAATATGTAGAAACCATTAGCCGACTGTTTGAACATCCCCATCTGAGGGAACAATTGTCGCAAAATGGGAGATTATTAATTGAAACTGAATATACTTGGGAACGAGCCGGTGAACTTTATCAACAAGTCTTACTGCGCCGTTAGCATCCTTCTATCCTATCAATCCCCATGATGAATCCGTTAGAGACAGGTCATCAACCCTCGCCCAGAAAAAAGAGTCAACCCCAAAAACCTCAGCCCAAAACGGCTAAACTCCTGAAATCGGGGCCACAGCAGCGTCCAAATCGACGTTCCCAAACGACTGCTTTACCTGCGGGTAAAAAAACGGCCCCCCAACCCCTGAAACCCAAATCGTCCCAGCCTATCAGCCCATTCTGGAAAAAATGGATCGCCGATGGAGTGGCTTTTACCTTACTTTTTGGGGGAATCACCCTGATTGGGGGCTGTGCTTGGTTTAGTTATCAACTGATTGTGAATCCTGATATTGGGGTTTGGTTAAATCAATTGTTACCCAGTTGGACACAAATTCCCCTACAACGCCGAGACTCAATTGTTACCTTAGAGGAAATTAATCAAGCCCTCAAAAGTGAAGGATTAAGGGTGGGAAAATCCCTAACTTTACCGATGGTTGATTCCGGTTCTAAAACGGTGAATGAGCAAAAATCCGCGTCACCCTTTAACTCTTTATTTGTCAATGCTGACGGCGCTGTTCAACAGTCGAATGATTTATTAATTCCCATTATCAAAAGCCGTGTAGCCAGTGTTACCCATCCCTGTGAAGGAGTCTGTGAGGAAATTGTACAGGTGCGGGTTTATGAAGCGGTTAAAACTCCCTATCAACGCCAGGGTAGCACTCAATATTATCGGTTAATTCAGCAGCTAGAAACCAAAGGGCCAGCCGAATCTTTTGTGATTGCATCATTAATTGGAACCGAATCTAATCAACAGGGTTCTAATAAGCCCTTACCCTTAACTCGACTAACACAATTTAAAGGCAAAGTTCCTCAAGGGGGGGTCTGGTTTAGTCTCCATAGTGAGCGGGTAATCGCAGATAAAACCGTTCCCTATGGACAGATTCTGCATTACAATCCGAGTCGTCACTATTTGAGCATAATGTTAGAATGGAAAAGTGCCGCCGGACAACAACCCATCTGGCAAGAAGTAACCGGAGGCAAAGATCCAGAACTATTAATTGAACAAACCATTGGGTTAGAGCCTCAGTTTAGTATTTATCAAGTCCAACCCTTACAATTTATTCCTAACCCGATTCAATTAACGGCGATTTCCTTAAATGAAACCTTTTTAGATGATTATAATTATAGACAGGCGTTAAGATTAGCTCGTAGTGGGTTATGGTCGCCCGCATTGAATTTAATTAAACCCTTGAAAAAAAATATAGTCTCTGGAAATAGTCCTAATTTGAAATGGTCAGTGGCGGTTCAAGCCCAGTTAGATTTAATCGAATTTCATGCTAAAATTACTAAGGCTCAAGCCGTTGCAGCTTGGGCAAGTCCCAGTCAACAGGTCTTAGCTAGTTTGATTGATGGACGCTGGACTGAAGCCCTAGAGGTGTTAAAAAATAGCCCAGGAAATCAACAGGAAATTGGCAATTTGTTAAGGTCAAATGGAGGAAGAATTAAAAATCGTTTGAATGCAGCTTTATTAGAAAATCCTGAACAATTAGAATTAAAAACCTGGGGAACTTTAATGATTGCGGCGGAAAATGGCAGAAATCGAGCAATTAATTGGTTAGATGAACAACCCAAAACAGAGCAAAAAGACCGCCAAGAAATCCTAGAGTTATTATTAAAATCGATAGAATAAATTCTATCTGCTCCGGTCATAATTTTTCACTTATTTTATAGCCTATATATAAATCTATGGGAGATCCAATTTCATCCCCATCTCAATGCGGTTTTTGGGAAATTCAACGCCAGAAAGTCGCCTTTTATTTAGAAGATATTAATACTCCCATCGGAAAAACCGTTAATTTAACCTTAACCGGATTAATTTTAATCTCCTTAACCAGTTTTATCGCCCAAACCTATCCGATTTCTGATTTAGTTCATGCTCGGTTAGAATTGCTGGATTTTGTGATTTTAATTTGTTTTACTATTGAGTATTTGGTTCGATTTTGGGCGGCGGATCATAAAAAAGAATTTATATTCCATCCTTTATCTATTATCGATTTAGTTATTATTTTACAAGGTTATTTAAGATTTTTAAATATCAGTTATTTAAGAATCTTTCGTTGGTTTAGAATCCTACGATTAATTAGATTTATCGATGTTAAAATCTCAATTTTTCGGATTAGAAGCGAAGATGGGGTGATTTTAGCTCGCATTATTTTCACCCTAATTACCATTATTTTTATCTTTTCCGGCTTAATTTATCAAGTCGAACATCCAGTTAACCCCGATGTTTTTAAAACCTTTTTGGACGCGGTTTATTTTTCCGTCGTTACCATGACTACCGTAGGGTTTGGGGACGTCACTCCCATCTCAGATAAAGGAAGATTTTTAACTATTTTAATGATATTAACCGGAATTGCTTTAATTCCTTGGCAATTAGGAGATTTAATTAAACAATTACTCAAAACAACCAATCAAATAGAAACAGTTTGTTCCGGTTGTGGGTGGTCAATTCATGACCAAGATGCCCGCTTTTGTAAACGCTGTGGCACTCAATTAAACCATTGAAATCTACACATTCCCCCCTAACCCTGATTAACAAGGGGAGGGAATGTGTAGTATCTATAATTAGATTTCATACTAACTTGTACATCAAATAATTGAAAAGTTTTATAACAAAGGGAATCGTGATCACCCTATTACTCTTGCTACATAACGATATAACGATATAATGTATTGCTTTTTTGTAAGAGTTTTTCATTTTGATTAGATTCATCTTTGGTTGATTTCTCTGAATAACGGTTTCTTAAATTTTTGATGCTTTTTTGAACTTCAGATAATTGTTTCTGATTTTCGTCTAAACCCAAATATTTCAAAATATTAGAGGGATGGGTTCTTTCAGATGCTTGCTCGATTGTATCAAATAAAGGCTCTAAATAAGGTGCTAAATCCTTTTCTTTTATTACTTCTGATTTAATCATCGATTCAAAAAGTTGCAAGGATTCGGCAAACCTGTCAAAATTATCTCTGATAGCGGCATAGATTAATAGTTTTTCTTCTTTTCTCGGATATTTATCGTCGCTTTTTGCTTTCTCTTGATATCGCTCTTGAGCTTCTTTTAACTTTTTGTTATATTCTAACTCTTGTTGTTTATTATCAAAAGTAATTAAAGCATCATTTAACATCTGATCATCAACATAAATAAACCGATTTGAAGCCAGAGTAGCTGTTGGGAATAAATCGACTAACTGCGATTTGCTATTCAGCATTTTTTTAACACTGATTGTTTCTGGGGCTTCTTCAAATTCTTTGAACTCTTTTGTGGTAAATTCTCTGACTTTCCATTCTTGATCAAAATGGTATTTAACAGCAAAACTAAAAGTAGATAAAATCAAACCACCAATGCCGAGACCAACTGTTATATATTTTATATATTTTTCATCGAACCAATTCTTTTCCTCGGATACAGCAGGCTCTGGACGATTGGCCAAACAGATTACTGTATCTTTTGACGAATTTTCTTGATTGGATAAACAATTGCTGACAGTAACCTGTAATGTCAGCGAATTTTCTTTTTTGTCTGCCGAAGATTCAGTAGCACCAACTGGAGATGCAATGCTGAGAGTTGCTAAGAGGGCGGCTAGGGCTAAAAAATTTCTGGATTTCATGGTTAATGCTCTGTAGTAAATAGTTTGAACCGGATATTGGGGTTAGCCGTTTTTGCTTGCCCATGAAAAAAATCTACAGAAGTTGAAAGATTATTAGGCTGCCTGGAGTGCCACTTCTTATGGACGGCTCTGATTGTTAGCACTGCTAGTTCTAATGCTGAGGCTGTAAACCCGATATAAACAGGGTTGCCAGCTTAGGTATTCCCTTGGGGCTGTGGTCAATTGGTTAATTGTCCCTTATACTGACTTTCGACGATGTGATTTATTGGCTAAAACATCAAGTTGGCTTACGTTCAATCCACCGCCCATCTCGCAGGTTCTCCTCTGGCTTCCCCAGGGCGATATTTCAGGACTTACGCACCCAAAAGCCCATCAAGAAAAGATCTAGCCCTTCTGATCCTTGATCAAACCAAACCTGAATATTTTCCCCTGACCCTCATCTTGAAAACGCTGTTCTCCCACTCCCACCACATCAATAATAATCTCACGGTCAGGGGGATTCCATTCTCCTTGACGGGGTTCGATTTCAATAATTAACTCCTGATTTTCGGTATATACTCGATATTTTATTGTTGAATAAACTCCCTGAAGATACTCAAAAGAATCCCCATCATCTTCATATAAAATTCCCTCCCCCGTCCCGGGAAATACCTTAAAGGTTAAACAATCAATGGGTTTTTCATCCACATATTGCATCACCGGTTGTAAGGGAATAATTGACCCGGCTTTTACATACAATGGCATCCGTTCTAAGGGAGCTTCTGCTAAAATATATTGTGATCCAGCATAGGGTTTTCCCGTCCACCAATCATACCAAATCCCTGCGGGTAAATACACCGCCCGAGACTCAATTCCTGGGCGATAAATTGGAGCCGCTAAAATCGCCGAGCCCAATAAAACTTGATCGGATAAAGTATAGGTTTTGCTATCATTTGGATAGTCATAAAATATGGGACGAAGAATGGGCGCGCCCGTTTGTGTCGCTTCCCAAAATAGGGTATAAAGATAGGGTAAAAGACGATAGCGTAATTCTAAATACTCCCGACAAATGCGTTCAACCCGTTCTCCAAATGCCCAGGGTTCATGTTGGGAGGTTGACAAAGCCGAATGACCTCGCATCAAGGGATATAATAGTCCCAATTGCATCCAACGGGCGAATAATTCCGGTGTAGCATTGCCCCCAAAACCCCCAATATCAGAACCGACAAATCCTACCCCCGATAACCCCATATTACATAACATTGGTAGAGACATTTCCAAGTGTTCCCAGATGGAATGATTGTCCCCCATCCATACCGATGACCAGCGTTGAATCCCCGCATATCCTGACCGAGTTAAGACAAAAGATCGCTGTTTCGGTCGCAATTTTAACAACCCTTGGGCGCTAGATTTTGCCATCATAAACCCATATAAATTATGGGCTTCGGCGTGGGTTGTTTGTTCTTCTTTTGGCCCCTGTAAACTCTCTAAAGGAAAGGTAATTTTAGTTCCCTTATCCCCCAAGGGACGGTCATCAATGGCGGGTTCATTCATATCATTCCAAATGCCCGCAATACCAATATTTGTTAAGGTTTGATGGCATTCTCCCCACCATTTTTGAACTTGGGGATTTAAAAAATCGGGAAACACCGCTTTATCTGGCCAAACATAACCATGAAACAGTTCTCCGTTAGGTTTTCTAATAAAATAATTCTGGGCTATTCCTTGGTCAAAAATAGTATAATTAGCTTCGGGTTCATATTTAACTCCTGGGTCAATAATTGTCACGGTTTTAAAGCCATTTTTAGATAGATTTTGAATCAAATTCTCTGGATTTGGAAACCGTTTTTCACTCCAGGTAAAGACTCGATATCCCTGCATATAATCAATATCTAAATGAATTACATCACAGGGAAGTTTGCGGGTTCTAAATTGTTTTGTTAGTTCTTGAACAACGGTTTCTGATTCATAACTCCAGCGACATTGATGATAACCTAAAGCCCAACGGGGAGGCAAGGGCATTCGTCCGGTTAGTTTGGTATAGGTATTTAAAATTTGCTCCGGTTTGGGGCCATAAATAATATAATAATCTAATTCCGGCCCGTGGGTTTCCATCTGCAAAATCCCAGGTTTTTTGACTCCAATATCGAAGCGACTCCAGTGGGTACTATTTAAAAAAATGCCATAACTTAATTCCGGTCGTAGGGTCATAAACACAGGAATAGCTTGATACATGGCATCAGTTAAAGCGTCATACTTGCGACAATTCTCCGTCCAATTGGTTTTAATTTCTCCGATTTTATCTAAAAATCCGGTGCGTTCTCCAAAGCCATAAAAATGTTCTTCGGGATTAATTTTTTTCTCAACTGCTGTTAACCCGGGTTGCCATCTAAACCCTAATTCTGCATCGGTGGCAAAGGGTTGATTTTGCCGATCATAACATTGAATTCGGCAAGGGTGATGTTGCACCGATATTCTGATTTTTTCGGTAATAATTTCTGTAGTTTCTTCGGTTTGGTGAGTTTGAAAGGGAGTGGGTTGCCATTGACTATCATCTAAGTAAACCGCCCAAGAGCGCCGAGGAAGAAAATCACCGGAGGGAGAATAACGAATTCTAATTAAATTATCAGCTAATATACTGATTTTTAGATAAGCATTGCCGCAGTTAAAGAGAAGATGGCGATCGCCTATTTCTACACTTTGCACCGCTTCAATTTTTGACCAATTAGGGTCTAGGGCGTGTAATTGTCCAAAATATTGGGGCATATCAATAGGATTTTTATTTTAATTCTATATTATCACCATAAACTCAAAAAATTTATCCTTGTATTTTGAAGAAACCACAAAGGCATAAAGACAGTAAGAAAGATGTGGAATAGACGGATTTTAAAAGATAGGGTTTATCTATAAATTTGGGTGATGATTTTTTGGTAATCTTCCTGAAATTGAAAAAATGTGTTATAATTCATGGCAAAGTTATTTTTATTCCCCCTATTATCGTGATCAACCTGCTAATTTTTTGACATCTTTTTTTCCTATGATCAGTTTATCTTCGGTGACATCCCCATTGCTCAATTCTACAAGTTCAAAATGGCAAACTGCAACCTGGGATGACTATTTATCCTATCGAGATCATCCCAGGTTAGAGCGAGTTAAGTTATTTTATCAAGAAGGTTATTTATTAATTGAAATGGGTGCAGAAGGAATTAATCACGCTAGTATTAGCGATTTATTTACCATGATTTTTGCATTTTGGTTTGCTCGTTTTCCTGTTGCTAATTTTAGTTCATTAGGTCGCTGTCAACTGGAAAAAGCAAACCATAAAGCTTCAGCACCCGATCAGGTTTTATATATTGGTGAAAATTCACCCCGTTGGCAACCGGGAGAACCTCGTCGGGTTGACTTAAATCGTTGGCGGGTTCCTGATTTAGTGGGGGAAGTTTCTGATACAACATTAGCCACTGATTTAGATGAAAAAAAACAACTTTATGCAGCATTAGGGATTCCTGAATATTGGGTAACAGATGTTAAAGGAAAACAGGTGATTGCCTTTCGTTTACAAGAAAATGGCAAATATGAACAGATAGAATATTCTATCGCTCTTGCGGGTTTACCCATTATACTTTTAGAGCAAACTTTAGAACAATTAACCCAAGTCGAAAATGGTTTGGCGGCTCTCTGGTTTAATCAAAAAATTGCTAATATTAATATTAAGGAATAGATATTTTGAACACCTTTCGCAGCTTTGATCCCAAACGTCAACGCAGTTTACTGGCTTTATTTATCGCTGGTTTATGTTTCTGGACAGGGATGACCACACTATTGCCAACCCTACCGTTATATATTAAATCCCTGGGCGGAACTACACAGCAAATTGGCTGGGTCATGGGAGCTTTTGCCTTGGGTTTATTGCCGTCTCGATTTTGGTTTGGCCCCCTCGCCGATCGCAAAAGTCGCAAATTAGTCTTATTAATCGGAACTCTGGTGGGAACAATCGCACCTTTCGGATATCTGTTAGCAGAGTCTATCCCCGTACTACTGAGTTTACGAGCCTTTCATGGGGTGAGTGTCGCCGCATTTACCATCGGTTATAGTGCCTTAGTTGCCGATATAGCGCCCGTTGAACGGCGGGGGGAAGTGATTGGATATATGAGTTTAGTGGCTCCGATCGGCATGGCAATCGGCCCGGCGGTGGGGGGGTCAATGCAAGCGATGGTAGGGTATGACCCCATCTTTTTATCGAGTAGTGGATTTGCGTTTTTAGCATTTTTAGGAATTTGTCAAGTTTGGGAACCTCAACACAATAAACCAACAAAAAAAGTGGTTTCTACTTCTTTATTAGAAAAGGGTTTATGGTTGTTCAAAATGTTATGGAGTCCCCCCCTACGAATTCCTGCTTTTGTGATGTTAATGGTGGGCTTAATCTTTGGAACTTTAGTCACATTTTTACCGTTAGCTGTAAAAGAATCGGGGTTGAATTTTAATGCTGGATTATTTTATAGTATCGCGGCGATCGCGAGTTTTTTAATGCGGGTTCCTACGGGTCGAGCGTCTGACCGTTATGGTCGAGGTTTATTCATTACTGGGGGATTAATTTGTTATTTTTTATCGATGTTACTTTTATCTCAAACTATGCACAGTAATATTATTTTACTGGCGGCATTACTCGAAGGAATGGGCGCTGGGGTTGTAATTCCCATGATGATTACTTTAATTACTGATCGATGTTTACCCGAACAACGGGGTCAATTTTTCTCCTTATGTTTAACCGGATTTGATGTGGGAATTGCCGTTGCTGGCCCTATTTTTGGCATCTTTGCCGAACAGTTAGGATATTCGGTGATGTTTGCCTTAGATGCGGGTTTAGCTTTAATTGCTTTAATTGCTTTTGCTACTTTTTCTAGTAAAACAATTCCCCTTTCTTTCAAATTTGCTTTAGGTCAAGCTAAGGATGTTTATAGTTTAAATTAATCCTAGATCGGGTCATCATTTATGAAAAAACAAGAACTGATTGCGCCTTTATTATTAACAGCAATAGCTGGGGTTTTAATGGGTATTGCTGCCGAACCCTGGGGACTGTGGGGGTTAGCTTGGGTGGCATTAGTTCCTTTATGGGTTAATATTTTATCGAATTTTACTCCCCCTAACTCCTCCTTGCTAAAAGTGGAAAGTTGGGCAGTATTTAAAACCCCTTTAATCTTAGCTTTAGTTTGGGGAATGGGCTATTACGGAGTCGCCCTATTTTGGATTACCGGAATTCATCCGATGACTTGGTTAGGAGTTCCCTGGTTAGCCAGTTTAGCAATTACCCTATTTTGTTGGAGTTTTCTGACCCTGTGGGGGAGTGCTTTAGTCATAATTTGGACGGGATTATTTGTAATTTTATCGGATCAATTGGGTCTAAGATTTTCTAAGATTTTCCTAGCATTAAGCCGAGTTTTAATCGGTACTGTTTTATGGTGTGGGTTAGAATATTTATGGAGTTCGACGGCATTATGGTGGTCTTCTTTGTCCTATACCCAAAGTTTTGGAAATCTCATTATTTTACACTTGGGTCAAATTTCTGGCCCCACAACTATTACTGCAACTTTATTAATTGTAAATGGATTAATAGCAGAGGGATTAATCTTAAATCGGGATAAATTTTATTCTCAGACTCAATATCAAAAATCCTATTTATTATTAATTTTAGCGGTATTATTTTTTGTCTTAGCTCATGGATTAGGATTAATTTTGTATAGTATTCCTTTACAAAAAAATCCAGAACAGGCGTTAAAAGTGGGGATTATTCAAGGGAATATTGCCAATGAAGTTAAATTAAATTATTCGGGATTTCTACAAGCCTTAAATGGCTATACAACCGGATATGTTACCTTAGCTAATCAAGGAGTAGACTTTGTATTAACTCCAGAAACGGCTCTACCTTTTTTCTGGACTAATCAAAATCAACGACAAAATAGTTCGTTTTATCAAGCGGTTTTGAGACAGAAAGTTCCGGCTATAGTGGGAAGTTTTGCCTTAAAAGAAGGGGGATATACGAATAGTTTATTTTCCATGGATGGGGACGGAAATATTATCAGTCAATATGATAAAGTTAATTTAGTTCCTTTAGGAGAATTTATCCCCTTTAGTGAAATTTTAGGCAAATTTATTAGCCGATTATCGCCTTTAGAAGCCACATTAATTCATGGTCAACCTACTCAACAATTCCAAACTCCTTTCGGTCAAGCTACGGTAGGAATTTGTTATGATTCAGCCTTTGCAGAGCATTTCCGCCGCCAAACCCTCCAGGGGGGAGAATTTCTGATTACGGCTTCTAATGATGCTTACTATTCCACCGCCATTTTCGCTCAACATCATGCCCTCGATGTGATGCGAGCCATTGAAAATCATCGTTGGACAATACGTGCTACAAATACAGGATATTCGGCCTTTATTGACCCCCATGGCAGGACTCAGTGGATGTCAAACAAAAATACCTATCAACTCTATGCTGATACAATCTATCGTGATCAGACTCAAACCCTTTATGTGCGTTGGGGAGATTGGCTCATGCCTGTATTATTAATAGCGGGGATAACCCTATTTTTATTGAAGATTGAGCCTTTTTGATGAGTTTAATTCATACTAATTATGATTAAGTCTGATTCAATTCTAATTGTG
Source organism: Candidatus Obscuribacterales bacterium (assembly GCA_036703685.1). Taxonomy (GTDB): domain Bacteria; phylum Cyanobacteriota; class Cyanobacteriia; order Cyanobacteriales; family Microcoleaceae; genus Planktothrix. The sequence goes on along the minus strand of DATNRE010000124.1, from coordinate 5,177 downwards.
GATGATGAACCAGATGTTTTTGATGTTTTTGAGGGGATATTATTCCGAGAAGGATATCAATTACATTATGCTTCCAATGGATGTGAGGTGTTTAAATTCTTAGAATCAAGTTTACCCGATCTGATTTTATTAGATGTGATGATGCCCGATAGTAATGGCATGGATATTTGTCGAAAAATTAAACAAATTCCCGAATGGAAACCGATTCCTATTATTATGATCACAGCACTTAATTCTAAAGAAACCTTAGCTCAATGTTTAGAAGCTGGGGCGGAAGATTTTATCGGAAAACCGGTTAGTGCTTTAGAAGTTAGAGCTAGAGTTCGTTCAATGCTTCGACTCAAAAAACAGCATGATGAGTTAGAAAAGTCTCAACAAAAACTAGAACAATTGTTACAATTGCGTGAGGATATGGCCTATTCCATTGTTCACGATCTGAGAAATCCAGTCTTTGTAATTTCATTATCTTGCGAACTACTAACCCTAACCGATTTAACGGAAAAACAAGCCCACAAAGTCCATCAAATTGCTCACTCAGGAAAACAGTTAAATAATTTAATTAATTCTTTACTGTTAATGGCTAAATTAGAATCAGGTAAGGAATTACTTAATCCTAAACCTGTTAATCTGTCCTTGATAGTTGAAACCGTTATCAATGAATTTGAAGCCCAAATCATCAAAAAGGAAATCAAGATTACTGCTAAACTTCCTACGGAAAAACGGTTAGTAGTTGCCGATGCTGATTTAATCAAGCGAGTCATTGAAAATTTACTTGATAATGGGATTAAATTCTCACCTTCAAACAGTGAAATTTTAATAGAAGTTGAATATCCAGTCAATACAAATACCGCTAAAGTTCATGTTCAAGATTCAGGAAAAGGAGTTAAAGATGAACTTAAAGAAAGTATTTTTAAAAAATATGAAACCGGTCAACGCTTTGAAGATGTGGCTCAAACTGGATTAGGATTAGCCTTTTGTAAAATGGTCATTGATGCCCATTCGGGTTGCCTTTCTATTCGGGATAACCAACCCCAAGGATCGATTTTTACAATTGAATTAAAAGCAGAATAATCAGTCATCAGTTATCAGTTGTAGGGGCGGGTTCATCGAGATTTAGGTGATTAAATCATATCTAAAAGAACCCGCCCGTACTAGTCACCATTTAACGGTTTATTACCCATGTTTATTTCTCCTTTAGAAAAGGCTATCACGACCGATCCCTTGACCGTGATGCCAGAAACAATATTAATTGATGCGATCGCAATTTTCAACCAATCTCAAACCACCTGTTTATTAACTCCCAATTCCTTAGCCATAAATCAGGGAAAAACCTGTCTAATTGTTACCGTAGATCACCGACCCATAGGAATATTAACCCATCGGGATATTGTACGTTTAATTGCTCAACAAGTTGATCTTAAAAGTTTGACCGTCAGGGAAGTTATGACTCAACCAGTAATTACCCTGCAACAAACAGAATTTACCCATTTAAGTACAACTTTAAACCTACTTCAAAAGCATAAAGTTCGCCATTTACCCTTAGTTAATCCCGAAGGTAAATTAGTCGGTTTACTCACCCATCGAGATTTAAAAAATGCCCTACAACCGACGGATTTATTAAAACTACGAACCATTGAGGAGGTAATGACTTCAAAGGTTGTACAAGCACCCGTCACTATTTCCCTATTAAAATTGGCTGAGTTAATCAATTCTGCCCAGGTGAGTTGTGTGATTTTAGTTGAGGAGAAAATCTGCAATCAAGAACTATTAAAAATTCCGATAGGTTTACTAACAGAAGGAGATATTCTCAAGTTTCAAGCATTAGGTTTAGATTGGAACCTAGAAGCCAAAACCGTCATGAGTACCCCCCTATTTTGCCTAAAGCCCAATGATACATTATTAGCGGCTCATTTGTTAATGCAGAAATACCATATTAATCGAATACCGATTGTCGGCGATCGCGGGGAACTCAAGGGAATTATTACCCCGACGAGTATTTTGCAAGGAATTAACCCAATTGATTTATTAGAATTAGTGGATGTATTGCGACAAAAAGTTAATCATTTAGAAGTAGAAAAACTACAATTACTTCAAAGTCAAAATACTAAACTTGAAGAAAAAATTCAAGAACGAACAGATGCTTTAAAACGGGCTAATCAAAAATTACAAGATGAGATTCAAGAACGAAATTTGATCGAAGCTAAAATGGCTTTACAGACTTCTCTTTTAGATCAGGTACAGAATGCTATTATTGCCACGGATTTAGAAGGAATAATAATTTATTGGAATCAATATGCTCAAACTTTGTATCAGTGGACAGCAAAAGAAGCCGTAGGTAATAATATTATTAATTTTTTTGTTCCTGTGGATCAACAGGATTTAGCCGAGGAAATTGTTTATGAAGTTATCAACAAAGGATATTGGGAAGGAGAATTTACGACTTCCCGTAAAGATGGTAGCACTTTACCGATTCATGTTTTTGATACTTTAATTCGAGATCAAGCGGGAAATCCCATCGGTTTAGTCGGGATTAGTTTTGATATTAGCGAACGTAAAAAAGCAGAACAGCAATTACACCAAAGAGTTCAAAGGGAACGGCTATTTTATCAAACCGCCCTGCATATTCGTCAATCTCTGAATTTAACGGATATACTGAATAATGCCGTGGTTGATATTCGGACAATTCTTGATTGTGATCGGGTTTTAGTCTATGAATTTGATTCTAAATTTAATGGAACAATTGTGGCGGAATCGGTAGGAGAGGGCTGGATTTCCTGCTTAGGAATGTATTTAGAAGATACCTGCTTTAGAACCGGAGATACTTTCCATTATTTCCACGGTAAAAAAATTGCTATTAATAATATTGAAACCGCAAATTTATCAGAATGTTATCAACAATTATTAACTCAATTTCAGGTTAAATCTAATTTAATTGTACCGATTTTAATTCAAGATCAGAATCGAGAAAAGGGTAATTTTATTTGGGGATTGTTAATCGCTCATCAATGTTCTTGTCCTCGCAATTGGCAACCCAGTGAATTAGAGTTATTAGATGAAATTGCGGTGCAACTGTCAATTGGGATTCAACAATCCCAACTTTATCAAACGGCGGAAATAGAAATCAAAGAACGACAAAAAATTGAACAAAAGTTAAGACTTCTAAATCAAGAATTAGAAACTAGAATTTTAGATCGAACGGCTAAATTAGAACGTCAGGAACGCAAATCCCGTTTATTTGCCGAAATTGCTTTAAAGATTCGCCAATCTTTAGATATTGACCAAATTTTACAAACTACTGTCACCGAAGTTCAAAATATTTTAGGGTGCGATCGCCTGTTAATTTATCGAGTCTTTGAAAATGGCACAGGAAAAACGATCGCAGAAAGTGTATTACCCGGATGGGGTTCAATTCTTAATTTTGACTTTCCCGAAGAAGTTTTCCCCCTAGAATATCAACAACTTTATTCTAATAGAACCGTAAAAGCTATTGCAGATATCCACCAAACCTATCAAGAGAATACCCCCTGTTTAGTTGAATTTTTACAAGAATGGAAGATTAAAGCTAAATTGATTGTTCCGATTATTCAAAATAATATTTTTTGGGGATTTATGATTGCTCATCATTGTGTTTCTCCTCGAAAATGGACGGATTTTGAGATTGAACTGATGCGAGAAATTGCCGATCAAGTAGGTGTGGCTTTAGAACAAGCTCAATTAGTAGAAACCCTGCGGGAAAGAGAACAATTTATTGAAAGTATTGCCGATAGTAGTCCTAATATTTTATATCTCTACGATGTAGAGCAGAATCGCAGTATTTATAATAGCCGATCCTTAACGACCATTTTAGGATATACCTCGCTAGAATTATCCATAATAGGCGATAACTTTCCCGTCCTTTTTCATCCTGATGATCAAGAAACAGTTATTAAACACCTAGAAGAAACGGCTCAAATGAGTGATCGAGAGATTAGTTATGTTGAATATCGTATCCAGCATAAAAATAGAGAATGGTTATGGTTTTCCAGTCATGCTACTGTGTTTAAACGAGATTCAGACGGGAACACCCAACAAATTTTAGGTGTAGCTCAAAATATTAGCGATCGCAAACAAGCCGAAGATAACCTTAAACGTCAGTTAGCGGCGGTAGAAGCTTCTATTGATGGAATTTCTATTTTAAAAAATGAAGAATATATTTATGTGAATAATGCCCACTTAAAACTATTTGGTTATAGTAGTCCCGAAGAATTATTAACTAAAAATTGGCGAGTTCTTTATACTTTGGAGGTAGTAGAATGGTTTGAAAAAGATGTATTTCCCCTGTTAAAACAACAAAAATTCTGGCGGGGAGAAACCATCGGTTTAAGAAAAGATGGCACAACCTTTAATCAAGAAGTTTCCTTTACCGTCACAGAAGATGGGGATTATATTTGTATTTCTCAAGATATTAGTGAGCGCCAAGCAGCCCTACAGGAACGCCAACAAGCTGAAATTAAACTACGTCAAACTAATGAACAATTGGCGATCGCCAATGCTGAACTTGCCCGGGCTTCCCGTCTGAAAGATGAATTTCTAGCCAATATGAGCCACGAACTTAGGACTCCCCTCAACTCAATTTTAGGAATGTCGGAAGTGCTCCAAGAACAAACCTTTGGAGAACTCAATGAACAACAAAATCAAGCACTAAGACTAATTTATAGAAATGGAAAACACCTACTCGAACTCATTAACGATATTCTCGATCTCTCCAAAATTGAAGCCGGAAAATTAGACCTAGAATGCTCTCCCGTTTCTGTAAATGAACTGTGTCAACACAGTTTAAGTTTTGTCAAACAACAGGCTCACCAAAAAAATATTCGACTCAGTTATCAGATTGAAGATGTCACCGAAGCCCTAAATGTAGATGAACGTCGAATGCGTCAAGTTTTAATTAATTTACTCAATAATGCGGTAAAATTTACCTCTGAGGGGGGGCGGGTGCGCCTGGAAGTCAGAGGAGATATTGATGAAAAAAGGGTGCTTTTTTCCGTGATTGATAATGGCATTGGTATTGCTCTCGAAGATCAAGCGCGATTGTTTCAAGTGTTCGTACAAATTGATAGCCGTTTATCCCGACGTTATGAAGGTACCGGTTTAGGATTAGTTTTAGTTAAAAAACTGGTGGAAATGCACGGCGGGAC
>DATNRE010000123.1:0-5812 GCA_036703685.1 Candidatus Obscuribacterales bacterium | reverse complement strand
ATCACGCAGAAAACCTGATGATCTTCAAACCAACGCCGGAAATAGAATAATTTATTCTCCTCCATAGCTTGAACTTCTTGATGATTGCGATCGCGTAATTTTAAAGCCGAAATATTCCGCCTTAATTGGATTAAAGTTTGATAAAATTCCCACAATACCTTATGTTTTCCTTCCTGCTTTAAGTGCCAATTTAACTTGCATTGTTCAAACGTTTCTCGACTTTGAGGATCGGGGGCTTCCCCCTCCAGATGAAATGCTTCAAAATCTGCTTTTCGTCCTTTCTGCACTGCTTCAATTAAATTCTGGTCTGAGTGACTAATAAAATATTGAAAAGGTGCGGGTTCCCCATATTCTTCTCCCATAAATAATAGGGGAATATAGGGCGATAATAACACCGTCGCGGCGGCCAACTTCAGAGCATCATAGGAGACTAAAGCTGTTAACCTTTCCCCTAATAAACGATTACCAATTTGGTCATGATTTTGACTAAAAACCAAAAAATGATCGGGAGGACAATCTGCGGCTGACTGTCCATGTAAACGTTTACGGTTAGGGGAATAATCCCAAGTATAAATAAACCCTTCTCGGTAGGATTTTGCTAACTGTTCGCAGCGACCATAATCTTGATAATACCCAATATTTTCACCCGTTAATATCGTATGAATAGCATGGTGAAAATCATCACACCACTGCACATCTAAACCATAGCCTCCTACGGCTTTTGAACGGATTAATTTAGCATCGTTTAAATCCGTTTCTGCCATTAAATAAAACTTCCTTCCTTGCTGTTGAGAAAGTTGATTGACTTGATCGGCTAATTCCTGTAAAATGTGTTTAGCACCCAGATCAAAAATATTATCAGCCGCATCCAATCTTAAGGCATCAATATGAAACTCTCTTAACCAATAGAGGGCATTTTCAATAATAAAATTCCTCACGCCCTGACAATAGGCTTGGTCATAATTAATCGCTGAACCCCAAGGAGTTCGATAGGACTCTGTAAAATAGGGGCCGAATTGTGCGATATAATTTCCTTCCGGGCCAAAGTGATTATAAACCACATCTAAAATCACCGCCATGCCCTGTTGATGGCAAGCATTGACTAACTGTTTTAACCCTTCTACTCCCCCATAGGAATTTTGAGGAGCATAGAGATAGGTGCCATCATAACCCCAATTGCGATCGCCCGGAAACTGACCAATAGGCATTAATTCAATGGCATTAATTCCTAATTCTAATAACTCCGAAATTCGGGGAATAATTGCGGTAAATGTGCCCTCTGGGGTAAAAGTCCCCACGTGCAATTCATAGACAATTAATTCATCTAAGGAAATACTTTTCCAGTCCTGATCCTGCCAAATAAAGTTATTTTGATCAATCACTTCTGAGGCTTGGTGAACTCCTTCTGGTTGAGAATGGGAAGCGGGATCGGGATGGGTAAAATTACCATCTAATTGATAAAAATAACGACTACCTGGAGGGATATTATCAACGGTTGTAGTCCAGTATCCTTGTTCATCCGGTTTTAAATCAATTAACCGTTCTTCGGGGGATAGAATATTAACAGCAACCCGTTCACGCAAAGGCGACCACACGCGAAATTCACAGCAGTTGTTACCTAAATAATTTGCACCGATTTTCATGAGAAATTTTGGGGTTAACTACATCTTGGGGTGTAGAGAAGCGCTTTGGCTAGTCTCTACCTCGTGAATTTCTACAGATAACTCAAGGGGATTTGCCGGGGTAGGTTCGGATGGAGTGAAATCCTGAGAACCTTTGAATTTAAACTTTCCGGCTAAAACTTCCCGTTGATTTACCAAATAGATACTCACCAATGTTAAACAAACTCCCAACGATTGTAGCGGACTGAGAACTTCTTGTAAAAAGAAATTGCCAAATAAGAGGGCAAAAACCGGAGTCAGAAACGTCAAAGAACTTAGGCTAGTCAGGCTTCCACTAGATGCAAAATAGAAAAATAATCCGTAGGATATGGCACTACCAAATACGGTAGAATAGCCCATGGCTGCCCAACCGGAAAGATCAATATTTTGCCATTGTTGAGTTTCCGAAATAGCGGATAACCCAAATAGGGGTAAACCCCCAATAATCATGTGCCATCCCGTTCCCACCACCGGATCAGCATAACGACAAACCCACCGCACTAATACTGTGCCAACGGCCATAGAAAGGGCCGCTAATAACATTAATAATTGCCCACTATTAAACAGTTGAGAAATATCAATAGAAGTGGTGAATAATTCCGAATTAAGTAACCCTAAAATCCAATCATCGGGTAAACCAATAAAACTAATTCCAATAATCCCAATAGCCAACCCTAACCAGCCCCAAAATCCAATGGTTTCTTGAAATAACCATAGGGATAAAATTGCCACGGCTAGGGGTTGGGAGTCGATCATCACCGATCCTAACCCGGCCCCAGTTCTCATTAACCCTTGGGCTAAAAATCCTTGAAATAGGGTGGCGTCCACTAACCCAAATATGGAGATCCACAGCCAAGCCTGCCAGCCTTTGGGTTGGGGACGTCCCGACAATATCCCCGCCAATATGACCAAAACCCCTGCGGGAACTAACCGGACTCCCGCCATAAAAAACGGTGTGGTTTGGGGGAGGAGTCCCTTCATCGCCACCATCGCTGTCCCCCAAAAGAAGAAAGGGGCAATTAACAATAATGGTTGAAAGGGTAATTTCCCTGGGGTTTGGGGTTGTTGCATTCGCTTCTCCATGGAGGTTGAGTGAGGAGGGATGAAAATTATGTACTTTTATTAAGGCGTTTATATCATATTATCGAAAAATTGGGTTTAAAACCCCTAACTAGAAGTTAGGCTTTATATTGGTGGGTTGTCTATTAACATCCGATTGTGCTACTATTTCCCATAACAGGAAAAGGTAAACAACCTGTATAAAAACCTAGTATACCTAACAGTAAAACACTGAACCTTGACAAGTGAATCTATGTGGTTCTACTGCACAGTTCTAGCTTTCTCCAGCAGTGGGTAAAAGATTCATGGGAGCTAGGCAACCAGTTTTTTTTGAAATAAATTTGTTTCAAGTTAAAAAAGAACTCGCAGGAATGCGAATAGGGTAGGGCATACCCGAATTTACGCTTGGGGAGAATCCCACCTCTGGTTAAAGGACTGCAAGGTACTTTGATTAAGTGGTTTCGTTGAACCAAGAATCCTCACGCCTTTATGCACCAGGAGTGTCAATAATTTAATACAGTTCTGTCATTACCCATGATTTGGCCATTTAAACCTCGATACCGCAAACAAATCGCCCGCATAGAAATTAATGGCGCGATCGGGTCAGAGACCCGCAAACGGGTGTTAGAAGACCTAAAAACCGTGGAAGAACGGAAATTTCCCGCCCTATTATTGAGAATTGATAGCCCCGGGGGAACCGTTGGCGACTCCCAAGAGATTTATAGCGCCTTGAAACGGTTACAGAAAAAAGTCAAAATTGTGGCAAGTTTTGGTAATATTTCCGCCTCCGGGGGTGTTTATATTGGCATGGGAGCCGAACATATTGTGGCTAACCCCGGTACAATTACCGGAAGTATTGGAGTAATTTTAAGAGGTAATAATATAGAGCGCTTATTAGAAAAAGTAGGTGTATCTTTCAAGGTGATTAAATCGGGGCCTTATAAAGATATTTTGTCTTTTGATCGAGAATTAACTGAACCCGAACAACATATTTTACAAGAATTAATTGATACCAGTTATCAACAATTTGTACAAACCGTGGCTGAGTCTCGGAACTTGAGTCATGATACCGTGAGGAGTTTTGCGGATGGTCGGATTTTTACCGGACAACAGGCGGTGGAATTGGGTATTGTAGACCGTTTAGGTACGGAAGAAGATGCTCGCTGTTGGGCGGCGGAATTGGTTAAACTCGATCCCAAGAAAACCGAGTGTTTCACCTTTGAAAAACCCAAACCTTTTCTAAGTAGATTAACCGGGAGTAATTTAACTCCAAATAGCATTATTGCGGCTAACCGTTGGCTAGAATTTGAGTTATCTACCAGTGGTTTACCGTTGTGGATGTACCGACCGTAATCAGTTATCAGTCATCAGTTATCAGTTAACAGTTAATAGTTGTCAGTTATTAGTTTTTTCCCTCGTTCCAAGGTTCTACCTTGGAATGCTGTTTTGAGGCTCCGCCTCCTGTTAGAATGGGAGGCAGAGCCTCCCTGATATCATTTCAAGGTAGAACCTTGAAACGAGGTAAACGAGGAGAGAAGAACAAACTCGCTTAATTACTATCTATGGATTAAGTGGAATAAGTAAGAAAAAATGCGATCGCCCTTAAACTGATTGAATAAATTAATACGCAATTCAATTTTTTTCGTGTCTTTGTGGTTCCTTCTACAGTCTCAGAATATTTAAACCCAAAAACAGAGCCGCCACCGAACCCGCCACACAAATTTCTCCGGCTTGAATTTTTTCTAACACCCTATCTATCGGAATCAAAACGACTTGAATATCTTCCGTAATATCTAAAGAAGTTTGAGTTAATAACTTAACCGGATTGGCTAAAAATAAATGCACAGAATTAGTATCTTTAACCGGATTATCATATAAGGTTGCGAGTTTAACGATTGACTCCGCAACATAACCCGTTTCTTCAGTTAATTCTCTTAATGCTGCGGCTTCTGGAGTTTCCTGTTCGGGATTAAAAGTTCCGGCGGGTAATTCTAATAAAATTTGTTCTACCCCATGACGATATTGACGGACAAAGACAATTTCCTGTTGTTCGGTAATGGGTAAAACCAAAGCGATATCCGGTCGAATGTGAATAAAAAAATCATCAATAATTGTTCTATTGGGTAACTCAACCCTATCCTGTCTAATTTTGCACCAAAGATGATCAAAAACCAAATAGGATTGGAGTCGTTTCCATTTTCGCATCAGTTTAATCTGGGTTGGGGTGGAAATCCTGCACCGCTTAATCTTAAAGTGAACTACCCACACTTCTGGTACGAGTAAGTGTGGGCTTCTAGCATCAACGGGGATAGCATCAGAAGAAACAGAAGTTTGTTCCGGTGACTGACATCCCCTCAGACTAGCAGTATCGCTGGTTCCCAACGATAAAATCCGCAAGGCTTCAGTTTTAATATTGATTGCAGCGTTAATATCTCGGTCATGAGTTGTTTGACAATGTTCGCAAATCCAACTTCTAATATCAAGTGGTAAACTACCCAATTGATTTAGACAGACGTTACAAGTTTTAGAAGAAGGGAAAAATCGATCAACTTCTTGATAGGTTTTCCCTTCTTTTTCGGCTTTGTATTTGAGCATTGTACAGAACATTCCCCAACCACAATCACTAATCGCTCTGGCTAATTTATGGTTTCTCACCATATTCTTAACTGCTAGATTTTCTACTGCAATCACTTGGTTTTCGTTCACTATCTTGCGGGATAGTTTGTGGAGAAAATCTTCCCGGCAACGAGAGATTTTAGCGTGGACTTTAGCAACCTTTAATCGTGCTTTTTGTCTACTATTACTTCCTTTTTGTTTGTGGGATAATTTCTGTTGTTTTCGTTTTAAGTTGCGTTGATGTTTAGCAAAATGTTTGGGGTTGCTATACTTGTCCCCATCACTGGTAATGGCAAAATGAGTTAACCCTAAATCAATCCCAATTGCTTTTCCATTGGTTGATAGGTTGGGTGTTTCCTTGCCGTCATCAACTAAGATAGAAGCATAATATTTCCCATCAGTATTTTTTGAGATAGTAACGGTTTTAATTGTCCCCTCAAATTCCCGATGACGCAAACAATAAACCAACCCTACTT
>DATNRE010000122.1:0-2868 GCA_036703685.1 Candidatus Obscuribacterales bacterium | reverse complement strand
AACAACGGGAACAACAACTTCAAGATAGTGAATCTTCCATTAGGACACTCTATCAAATTACCTCCGGTCAAGAATTCACCTTTGAGACGCGACTGCAACAAATTTTAGAATTAGGCTGTACAAAATTTGGATTAGAATATGGGATTTTATCCCGGGTTAAAATTGATCCCAACCTAGGGCAAGACAGTGAGCAACAAGACTATTATTCCTATGAAATTATAGCGGTGATTGCTCCTAATTCCTCAATTCAAAGGGGGCAAAAATATCAACTAGAAGATACATTTTGTCAAGTCACCATTCAAGCCAAACAACCCTTGTATTTTGAATCAATAAAATTTTCCGGTTTGCCCTTTTGTCCAGCCCATAAAACCTTCCCAATTGAAGCCTATATGGGAACGCCCGTGATTGTTGAGGGAGAGGTTTATGGAACCCTCTGTTTTTGGAGTTCTCAAGCCTTATCAGAGCCCTTTCAAGCGGTGGATCGAGATTTATTAAAATTAATGGCTCAATGGATAGGAGGTGAAATTGAACGTCAAGAAACCGCTACCGCGTTAGCCAAAGCACGGGATCAAGCCCTAGCAGCAACCCGGGCAAAAAGTGAATTTTTAGCCACCATGAGTCATGAAATTAGGACTCCGATGAATGCGGTAATTGGGATGACGGGATTATTATTAGATACGGCCCTAACCCCGATGCAGCAAGATTTTGTCGAAACCATTCGCAGTAGTAGTGATGCTTTACTTTCTTTAATTAATGATATTTTGGATTTTTCTAAAATTGAATCAGGAAAATTAGATTTAGAAAATCATCCCTTTTATTTAAGAACTTGTATTGAAGAATCCTTGGATTTATTAGTAACTAAAGCAGCGAGTAAAAATCTGGATTTAGCCTATTTAATTGATCCCTGTACCCCTAATCAAATTATTGGGGATATGGCAAGATTACGCCAAGTTCTGGTTAATCTTTTGAGTAATGCGGTGAAGTTTACCGAAAGGGGTGAAGTGGTGGTATCCGTAACAGCAGAAAAAATCAATGATTCTCCCATTGAATCCGGTAAAATTCGAGAAAAATATCCTCCTCAAGAGAGTAGTTTAAATACTTCTTTCTATGAAATTAGGTTTGCAGTTCAAGATACGGGTATTGGGATTCCTGCGAATAGAATGGATCGACTCTTTCGGTCTTTTAGTCAGGTAGATTCCTCTATTAATCGTCAATATGGGGGCACGGGTTTAGGATTAGTAATTAGCAAACGATTAGCGGAATTGATGGGGGGTCAAATGTGGGTGGAAAGTCAGGGAGAAACAGCAGGAGATCCGCCGATTAATTTTAAACTCGAACAATCTTTAGATTCCTTTTGTGTTTTAGATGAAGATGAGCATAAAACCGAAAAAATCCCCCAAAATCGCCCCGGTTCAACCTTCTATTTTACCGTTGTTACTCAGTCCTGTTCTAATTTATCTCCTGAATGGTCAACTGTAAATGAATTAGCCGGAAAACGGTTATTAATTGTGGATGATAATGCCAGCAGTCGCCAGATGTTAAAACTTCAAACCCAGGCCTGGGGAATGTTAAGCCAAACGGTAAAAAATGGCGTGAAGGCGCTGGAATGGTTGCAGCGTAAACCCTTTGATGGGGCAATTATTGAAATGCAAATGGTGGCGATGGATGGGTTAACGTTGGCTAAAAAAATTCGTCAGTTACCATCCTATGAAAAGTTACCTTTGATTTTATTAACCTCCGTAGGTGGAGAAAATTTAGGGAAATCTAAATCGATTGAAATTGCAGCTTGTTTAAATAAACCGATTAAACAATCCCAACTTTATAATGTGTTAATTAATATTTTAGGGGAAGAACCTTTAGAAGTTCATGTCCAGAGTCAAACCTATTTACACAGTCGAAATCGGGGAAATTTGCGAGCTTCCCAGGATATTCCTTTACTCGCTGAAAAATTACCCCTGAGAATTCTATTAGCAGAAGATCATTTGGTAAATCAAAAAGTAGCCTTACAAATATTACAACGGATGGGATATCGGGCCGATGTGGCGGGCAATGGTTTTGAAGTCTTAGAAGCGTTACGTCGTCAACCCTATGATGTGATTTTGATGGATATGCAAATGCCGGAAATGGATGGTTTAGAGGCGTCCCGTCAGATTCAAAAATTATATGGCAATGCCGAGAAATCTCAACCGATGCGACCGAGAATTATTGCGGTAACGGCGAATGCCATGGAAAGCGATCGCTATGAATGTATCAGTGCGGGCATGGATGATTATATTAGTAAGCCCATTCGCATGGAACAATTAATCCATGTTTTAAGTAAATGTCAGCCTCTGATTAACCAAAGCCCGAATTTAGCGGCGGAAATTACTATTGATAAAACCTCAAATCAAGGTTTAAACCCAGGGATTTTAGATGCTAAGGTTTTAGAAGGTTTACGAGAGGTGGAAGCCCTAGAAGAAGTGGTTGAGATTTACTTTGATACGGCCCCCGAACTCTTAGAAAATATTGCTAAAGCGATCGGTAAAAGCGACGCCCAGGCTTTACAACCGGCAGCCCATTCTTTAAAATCGATTAGTGGAACCCTGGGTGCTTTTGGGTTATCAGAATACTGCCAAAAATTAGAAACCCTAGCCCGTCAATGTAATCAAACTAAAAATCCCTTATCTGAATCGGAAACTGAAAAAATATATGCCCAAATTCAAATTGAATTTGAGCAAGTTAAAAGCGCGCTTCAACAAGAAGTGAACTACCCACACTTCTCTACGAGTAAGTGTGGGCTTCTAGCATCAACGGGGATAGCATCAGAAGAAACAGAAGTTTGTTCTGGTGACTGACATCCCCTCAAACTAGCAGTATCGCTGGTTCCCA
>DATNRE010000121.1:0-7087 GCA_036703685.1 Candidatus Obscuribacterales bacterium | reverse complement strand
AGGTAGGGGAAGGTAGTAAATACCTCGAGAATTAATGGTTAATAGTCAACACATCAACAATTAATCATTAAAAATCCACAGTTACCAGTGAATACTGGCTGTTAAGCTGGCTGGTGTTCCGGGATTTCCTGCTAATAGGATGCCGCGTTTATTGGTGGCTAAATGTCGCAGAATTTTATAAATTGCTTCAATTTGATCAGGAACTCCCGCCTGTTTCGCTAAGATTTCCAGAGATAGAGGTTGACCTGCATTTTGAAGGACTTGAATAATTTTATGTTGTAAGTCAAGAACTTCTGCGGCTGCTTTTTTCCCGGCTTCAACACCTGGTTGATGGTAAGCGTTAATATTCACTAAAGACGCATATAAACCCACCGCCCGTTCATATAAAGCAATTAACGCACCGACGGTTTCGGGGTTAACTTCTGGAACTGTAATAGTAATTGAATCTCGCTGATTTTCATACAAGGCTTGTCGAGTTCCGAGTAAAAATCCTGATAAATAATCTCCTGTTGTTACCCCGGGTTCTATTTCAACAGAAGGTAAAGATCGATCCTTTAATACTTCAATAAATGTAGCAAAAAAGTTGGGAACTCCGTCGCGTAATTGTTGAACATAGGCGTGTTGATCGGTTGATCCCTTATTCCCATAAACCGCAATTCCTTGATGGACAATATTGCCATCTAGGTCTTTTTCTTTCCCCAAGGATTCCATCACTAACTGTTGTAAATAACGACTAAACAACAGCAAACTATCTTTATAGGGTAAAACCACCATATCTTTTTCGCCCCTGCCATTTCCGGCATAATACCAGGCTAAGGCCAATAAGGCCGCCGGATTGGTTTTAACTTCCGGTTTGCGGGTGGCGATGTCCATGGCCCTAGCCCCGGCTAACATTCCCCGAATATCAATCCCCTGTAGGGCCGCAGGTAATAGCCCCACGGCCGATAATTCAGAAGTTCGTCCCCCCACCCAATCGGCCATGGGAAAGGTGGTTAACCAGCCTTCAGCATGGGCTTGTTGATCAAGTTTGCTGTCAATTCCGGTCACAGCCACGGCTTGTTGGGCAAAGTTTAGGTTTTTAACCGAAAAGGCATTTTTCACCTCAATCATGCCGTTACGGGGTTCTGGAGTGCCACCGGACTTAGAAATCACCAGCACTAGGGTACTCTCCAGGCGATCGCCAATTTTAGCCAAAACCCGATCAATGCCTTTAGGATCACTGTTATCAATAAAATGGATATTCAGGGGGGGAAGATCGGGGGCGAGGGCTTCGGCTACAAATTCCGGCCCCAAAGCCGATCCGCCGATACCAATTGATAAAATATCAGTGAATTTGGCCGTATTAGGGGGTTTAATTTCACCTTGATGAATCTTTTTAGTAAAGTCTTCTATTTTTTCTAAGGTTTGAACAATTTCTTGCTTGAGATCTTGGGTTGGGGCGAGGTCAGGGTCGCGCAACCAATAATGGCCGACCATGCGGTTTTCATCGGGGTTAGCGATCGCGCCTTTTCCAAGGCGTCCATAGCTTGAAAAGCGTGATCAAACTTGGGCAATAAGGATGCAACAAAATCATCGTCAAATCCCATCCGACTAATATCCAGGTACAGTCCTAAGCTGTCATGGTAGTATAGCCAGTCTTGGTAGCGTTGCCAGAGTGCAGTGGCATCCATAATCTTAAATTCCGCTATATTAATTTTTAGCTTAAAGGATAACAGGTTTAGATTAACTTTTTTTCGGTTAATAATTAACCGTTAAGGCTGGCTCTTGATCAGTTAAACTGAAATTTGCTTGCCACCGGATCTATAACTATGGCCAAAATTCTAGCGATCGCCAATGGAAAAGGGGGAGTGGGCAAAACCACAACCGCCATTAACCTGGCTGCAATTCTCGCTAATAACTTTAGCACCCTTTTAGTAGACACAGACCCCCAGGGTTCGGCTTGTTGGTGGGCTGAACAGGGCCAAGGGGGGGAAATGCCCTTTGAGCATTCTTCTGAGACTGACCCGAGTTTGCTCTCTCGATTGAAACAGGTACAGGACTATGAATTGGTAGTCGTAGATACGCCTCCGGCTTTAAAATCCGATGCGTTATTAGCGGTTGTACAAATAGCCGATTATTTGGTGTTACCGACCCAGGCGGCGCCGATGGATTTAGTCGCATTAATTGAAACGGTGCGATCAACGATTACCCCATCAAAAGTGCCCCATAAAGTGTTAATGACCAAAGTAGATCCCCGCAGTTTAGGGGATGCTTTTGATGCCCAAAAATCCTTACAAGAGGCGGGTATTCCAGTCTTTAAAAATATTATTCGGGCCTATAAAGCCCATGAGCGTTGTCCCTTGGAAGGAGTACCAATTATTCAATCTAAAAGTCATAATTCCCGAGAAGCGGCTTCGGATTATCGACGGGTAGCGGTGGAATTATTGAGGAGTTTGTAGGGTAAATATTAATCAATTCCAGACCAAGGAGAATAAATTATGCTCAAAATTACCTTAACCTCCGAACAAGAAGCATTTTTACAAGCCCAACTCCAAACCGGAAAATACAATAACCCGCAAGAGGTAATTTCTAAAGCCTTTAAGCTGTTAGAAAAAGAGGAGGAAAGCGAATTGCTTGCCAATATTCCAGGCAGTGCATCAGCTAAAAAGCTCCTAACAGAAAAGATTAAAGAGTTTAGCGATAACCTAGAAAACAATCAAAACCAATTTCTAAACCCCGAAGAACAAAAATTGAGTCGAGAACTAAAAGAGCTATTTGATAAAACTCAATCTATCCCTGGGATTGGAGACATAACCGAGGAGGAAATAGCCGCAGAAATAGAAGCCTATAGGGGAGGAGAATGAAAATAATTGTTGATACTAACGTTTTAATCTCTGCTGTTTTAAAGGGGAAAAATGCCAGGGATGTGATTCAATTCATTATTGACCAATCCAACTTTGATTGGATAGTTTCTCAAGAAATTTTAGAAGAATATCGGGAGGTTATAAAGCGACCTAAGTTTAAAATACCAAATGACACTAGAAATCAATGGCTTAATAAACTGGAAACGATTCCCCAATTAGTTGAAGTTAAGGTGAAAATTAATTTTCCTCGAGATCCTAAAGATGCTAAGTTTTTGGCCTTGGCAATGGCGAGTCAAGCCGATTTTTTAATAACTGGAGATAAGGACTTTGATCAGGTCAAAGAAATTGGAAAAACGGTGATTATTTCTGTGTCTTTTTTTAAGGATATATTTATCAACAAGGAAGTGGCGAATTAAGACAGTTTTGTTGAAAAAATTTTGGATCAAATCTCGATTTTAAATTTCTTTTAGACCCAATTAATTAGTTAAAATTATGTTCGTAATTTGTAGGATTTTAGCTTAATTAAAACATTTTTTGATATAGCGCTACGCATTACAGTTAGGACACTTTTGAGTTCTGAAACCTTTTCACTGCTTACTGTTCCCTGTTCCCTGTTCCCTAGCGCGTAGCGCTATATTATCAAATAATAGATTGACCAAATTTTACAAGGACTTTAAAATGACTCAAAAATTGCGTGTTGTTGCTCGGGTTGTGGCGTTACCGGATAAGATAGAAGCCTTAAAAGCGGTATTAATCGGGTTAGTTGAACCCACTCGCCAAGAAGCGGGTTGTTTAGAATATGATTTATTACAAAATCAAGCCGATCCCACGGATTTCACCTTTGTAGAAGTTTGGGAAAGTTCCGAGCATTTACAAACCCATTTGGCGAGTGTTCATCTGCAAACTGCTGCAATTCAAATCAAGGATTTAGTCGCTATTCCACCGGATATTCGGTGTTATGATCGGATTTTTGCTCCTGACAAATAACCCCCCAAATTCCTGATAAAATGATCCAACTCAAGGTATTGACTCTAAAGTCAAATAAACTGACATCAAAACAGTTAAACAAAATTAACGCTAAAAAGGTGATTAAATAGCTATAATAAATTAATCGCTCTGAAGGATTAGTTAAGCTATTTTTAAAGACTAAAAATCCTTGACTTAAAATCCCACCTATTATTCCCATAAATAGCAATGTTGCTGGAATTCCTATTTCAGCAAATAACATTAAAAATAAATTATGGGGATGACCTAACCAAACGTTCATTTTAGCTTCATATAAAGGGGTAAAATTTCTTAATCCCCATCCGGTTAAGGGGCGAGTTTGGGCTAAATTTAAGGAAAATTTCCATTGGGTAATTCTGAGGGTTTCTACCGGACGGACAAAATTTTCATCGGTCAGTCTTTGCCAAAAATAAGCGGGGATAATCATTCTTAACCCTTCTTTAATTGGAGAGGGTGCAAAAGCTGACCCAAAAACGGCCGTTACTGCTGTTGTTACTAATAAAATTAACCACCAATATCCTAAATATAAAGCATAGGCTAAAATTGATAAAACCGCCAACCCCCAAGCATTACGAGAGTTAGTTAAAATTAAGTCAATTGTGGTTAATAATAGTGTGATAATTAATAGTGTTATTTTCTGGTTTTTATTGAAAATAAAAATATCATAACCCTGGGATTTATTTTGCCATTCTTGAATTAATAATCCTAGGGTTAATATGAAAATAATTATTAAATATACTGCTAAAATATTAGCATACATAAATACCGATGACATTCGACCCACCGGGTTACCATTGAGTTGTAAACTCCAACCTAAAATTCCCTGTAAACTATCAATTCCCGACCAGCTTAAATATTGTTGTCCGAGTCCCAAAATTGTCACCGGAATAGCGCCGAATATCATTAACCAGGATAACTGTCGGAGTTGACTAGGGGTTTGGATAATGTGACTTAACCCCGCAAACATAATAAAATAGGGAATAAAATTATTTAAACCCAGGAAAGATTCAAGGGGATGATCTGCTAAAATAGAAATAATCACTAATAAAATACTTAAAATAGCTAACCCTTGGTTAAGGGAATTTTTCCGAATTAATTTAAACTGACGTTGATAACTGATAAGCATTCCTAGAGCAATAGAAATACTGCCAAATATTGGTAAAATAGGTAATAAAAATACCCCCCATTGTAAACAGTTCCAAGGCAACTGTAACCGTCGTTCTGGGTGGGGTAAAAGTATGGATTGCATGGGTTAAAATCGCTCAAAAAACCTTGAATTAGTATTAAGAATAAGCCCAATCGGAACGGGTTAAACGAATTTGTGCTAAGGTAAATATGGTAGGAATAATCCGAGCATAATTAGTAGAAATTGCTCGCCATCCTAAGTCAGCTACTAACCACGTCCATAATAACGGCCCCAGGAAAGAAAATACACTACGAGTCAACCCATATTTGGTTGCTGTAACCGCCATTCCTCGGTTTGCAGCTTGAATAGCAACATAATTTTGAAATTGAGTGGCTGCGGTCGCGCCTCCTTTAATTAAGGCTTCTTTTGCTACTTGATATTTAGCAAAATGTAAGGCAAATTGACGAGCGATTTGTCCTAAAATTATCGGGCGAATAACAGAACTAACGGCCACCAAACTTCCGGCTTTAAATAACCATCCTAACGGATCTTTTTGAGCAGAAATAGGTAAGGGTTTTAATGGGTTAGTTTCTGTTAAGGCTTTCTGAACTTTTTGGGTGAGGTCGGCTTGTTCAGACTGGGGTAAACGTTTCCAAGCCTGACCTAAAAGATGTAAAAAAACTTCCGCTTCTAAGTCAGCCGTTGATAGGTTTTTGGAATAGGAAATTTTCAAATAATTACAGACTTGAATTAAGGCTTGGCGGTAAGTCACCTGTTGAGTTTTTCCCCGCAATACCGTTACCCCATCGGCGGCGAGATAGCGGAAACGCTGTTCTAAGGCGTCTAACCAGGCTTCCCGGTCTCGACTTTGAACGTCGATGGGGGTGGGAGTTTGTACATAGTCTAAAGGGTTCAAACCCCGACTAAACAAGAGTTCTGTCAACTGTTCTAATTCATCTTCTGTTGCCAGTTCTAATCCAGATCTAAGTTCGTCCAATGTTGATATCCTCCTCAATTGGGAGTTCTTCCATCTACCATTTTACTACTTTTTGGGAAAATCTCTTATCCCTGATAAGTAAATTCTGTTTTATGAACAATTGATCATTAAATCCCCTGAAATTCATTATTATTCTTTTTGCTCAACGGGTTTAACTGTTACATTTAATTGTAAACCCATTGCATTAAGCCAGGAAATGAATGTATAAATTTCTTCACCTTTACTTTGAGATAACATCTGATCTAGCTTTTTATAAAGTTGATGAGCTTCTTCGGTTAACTGATGATTTTGTAAATACGCATCAACAATATCTTTAAATGCGGCCTGAAGTAATTCGGGTTCAGGTTGATTATCTTCAATCTCTAAGATAACTTCTAAATAGCCAGCAGCACTAATTGGGTCTTTGAGAGAAGAAATCAAATATTCGTGATAGTTTTTACTTGTGGGAAGTTTCAGTTTGTTCATAATTTCTCCAGTATTTTTGAGCTTTTTTAATATCTTCTTTTTGAGAACTTTTATCACCCCCACAAAGAAGTAATACAACAGTTAAACCAATTTGTCCAAAATAAATGCGATAGCCCGATCCATAATCAATCCTAAATTCATATACTCCTTCTCCTACTGAGCGATAATCTCCTAAATTTCCAAGTTCAACTCGCCTTAGTCGTTTCTTAATTAGAGATACTCCTCTAATATCCTGAAAAGCATCTAGCCATTCTTCAAAGGGACTTGTTCCATCAGGTTTTAAATAGGTTTTTACTTGCTTAGGTTTAACTTCCATAATTTTAACACAACCCATCAGATTACAAC
Source organism: Candidatus Obscuribacterales bacterium (assembly GCA_036703685.1). Classification (GTDB taxonomy): domain Bacteria; phylum Cyanobacteriota; class Cyanobacteriia; order Cyanobacteriales; family Microcoleaceae; genus Planktothrix. The sequence continues at coordinate 306 of DATNRE010000121.1, read as the reverse complement.
TTTCATTCATTTAGAATATCAGGAATTAGCAATATACACTTATAATCTAAGAAACTGAAGTTCAACAATACCCATGAATTCAATCATATTTGATGTCGCCGTTATCGGTGCAGGAGTTTCGGGTTTAACCTGTGCTCAACAATTACAAAAAGCCGGATATAAGGTTATAGTTTTAGATAAATCAAGGGGAGTGGGAGGACGGATGGCGACCCGACGAGTATCAGGAACTCGTGCAGATCATGGAGTGCGTTATTTGGAACCAAAAGGAGAACTATTACAACAGTTAATTCAACAATTAATCACCTG
>DATNRE010000120.1:0-5408 GCA_036703685.1 Candidatus Obscuribacterales bacterium | reverse complement strand
ATTAAACTTAGCTCTAACTCCAACTCAATGTTCCTTGCTCTCCATCCTATTTTACCCTACCAACGGGTAAAATAGGATTTGATCCTTGATGACCAAACGGTAAATTGGAGACGATGGGAATGCCTAAATCTCCTAAGCGATCGCGCAATACTTCTTCTAGGGTAAAACTATGATTATTCCCTTTAACATCACAATTACTAAATCGTCCCAAGGCAATTCCTTTAACTCCTTTAAACACTCCAACCATGCGCCAATAGGTTAACATTCTATCTAAACGATAGGGGTCTTCATTCACATCTTCAAACGCAAGAATAGCATCAGTTAAATCCGGTTGATAAACTGTTCCTAATAAGTGGGTTGCCACGGTTAAATTAGCGGGAAATAATCGACCAGAAACCTTGTTTTTCCCCCAACCTTCTCCTTGTAAAGTATCAAAAAATCCCGTTTCTATTCCTTTAAATAAACGTTGAATTGACCAATCAGGTTCAGTGGCTAAGGTCGTAATAACTGGGCCATGAATTCCGATAATGTGGGGGTGATTGGCAAACGCCCATAATAGTCCGGTGATATCAGAAAATCCGATTAAAAATTTAGGATCTGGGGAAATTGGGGTGATCTTTTCCCAATTCCAACCTTCTAATAAACGAGTTGATCCAAACCCGCCCCGAGCGCATAAAATCCCGCGACAATCGGGGTCATTTAAGGCTTCTATTAACTGTTGTCGGCGGTTTTCATCGGTTCCAGCTAAATAGCCTGTAAGTTGATCAAAACCCGATGTTAATTGAATATTATAACCGTGCGATCGCCAAATTTCCAGCCCCGCCTCGAACCTTTCCCATTCTCTTAATGCTCCACTGGGGGTAATTACTCTTAATTTATCTCCGGGTTTTAATCTGGGAAAGTTGCTCATGATTGATTGTTTTTTTGATATAAAATAAGAAGAAAGCCCTGAAGGGCTTACTACGAAAGAAGTTGAGATAACCATTGTTCCATGCGATCGCCTAATCTCTCTAAAGAGTATTCGGTTTCCGCCTGTTTTCGACACACATAACGGTCAATTTTATCTATCTTTTGAATCCCATGAACTAACTGATTAATATTATCAGGTTCCACTAACCAACCTGTCACCCCATCTCGAATAATTTCTGTCGGCCCCCCTCGACGATAGGAGATAACTGGAACACCACAGGCTAAAGCCTCAATAGCCACGTTTCCAAAGGCTTCTATCCAGCGATGGGTCATGAGTAAAGCCCGACATTGACCCAGTTGCTCTTGAAGTTTTTCTGTTGATAAAAAGCCTAGATATTTTATAGGAGCATCGATATAATTATTCAGAATAGTTTGCCAATAAACGGGGTCTTGAATTTTACCCATAATTATTAGGGGAATTCCAGTTTTAACTGAAGCAGCCACCGCATCTTCTAAACCTTTTTCGGGGGAAATTCTACCGATCCAAGCCAATTGATTTTGGGGGTGACTACAAAAACAATATTGAGATAATTCAATAGCACTACTTAAATAAAAATAACCCGCCTTTAAACCAAAGGTTTCCGCTTGACTATGGCTATAAAATGCGATAGAACTGGGACAGTATTGGATCACGTCTTGAACAGCCCTATCCATGACATTTGTTAAAGATCCCATAGTAATTAAATGGATTAATTTACCGCAAAAAAAAGGAGTTAGAAATAAGGGCAACCAATCATAAGCAAAATTCATAATAACATCATACTGATCCGCTACTTTTAGGGTATAATTCCACATATTAGCTAGGACGGAATTATCGGCTAAAGTTACCGGATCTTGACGGCTTTGGGTTTGGGCTGAGGTTTGTAATTCTCCTACAATTTCTACGATTGAAAATGACTCTAATTTAGAATTTTTAGGGGCAACAATAGTAATTTCATGACCCCGTTTTTGCAAAATATTTGCCAGATTTAATATCGTTAATTCCACGCCTCCTGCCAACCCAGACCCTAAAGGCCAAACGGAAGTTGATACGAATAATAGTTTTAAAGGTTTATCCATATAATAATTATTGTTTTTTGAGTAAATCCACCGCTTCTTGTAATAACTGAATTGCCTGTTCTACTTTACTCAATATTTCCGTTTGGCTAACGGGTTTTGCTGTAGGTTTTGGTGTTGTTAACCCGCCCAATTCATTCACATAGCGCAATAAATCCTGATCTCGTCGTAGCCATCCCGCTAAGAAAATTTCTTGACTAGGGTTAGCTTTTACCCGTTGATAGCGATAGTCAATGCGACCTTGACAATAGCGTTGGGCGGTTTGTAAATTATTGGCTTTTTCTAAGGCAGCTTTTGATTTAGCCCCAAAATTTCCATCAACAGTTAACCCGCCAATGGCTTCTTGGAGAAATTCTAAACTGCCTCTAACACTAAAATTAACAGCCGTATCAAAATGGGCTACGGCTAAAGGTAACACCATTAAATCTGCTAAACAGGGTTTCCAATATTGTTCATAATAAACCTGTTCTACTTCGGTTGGGGTAATTTGTAAAACCGATTTAGAGGGTAAGTTTTTTCCCCGTAAATAGGTATCATAGGTAGGTTGAGAAATCCCATAATTAACTGTACCTGCTAAATCTCGAGGGTCGCCCACACCAGCTTCCCATTTTAAGGTGAATTTTAAAGCAGTTTTAAAGGCGTCGGGATATTCAGACATGGTTTTAATTTAGGGTTGGGTAATGGGTAATGGGTAATGGGTAATGGGTAATGGGTAATTGGTAATGGGTAATTGGTAATGGGTAATTGGTAATGGGTAATTGGTAATGGGTAATGGGTAATGGGTAATGGCGAGCGAGGGTGCTCGCATTACAACAAATCGGAGAATTATTAACCCCCAAACAGGAGAATAATTAACTACGCTGAATTTCAGCAAAGATTTCGTTTAAGATTTCTTGAGCGCCTTGATCTTTGAGTTTATGGGCGAGTTGAATTCCTAAATTTTCCGCGTCATTGCTATTTCCAATTACGGTATCTTTAATTAACCGTTTGCCATCGAGACTGGCTACCATTCCGACTAAGGTGAGTTGGTCACCCTCGATAACAGTATTTACCCCAATGGGAACTTGACAACCCCCTTCTAACTCCCGTAAAAATGCCCGTTCAGCATAGCATCTTTGGGCGGTGGGTGTGTGTTCAAGAACTTTAATAATATCCAGAATATCGCTATCTCCTTCTCGACATTCTATCCCTAATGCTCCTTGTCCGACGGCGTGGAGAGAAATTTCTGGGGCGATGACTTGGTGAATGCGATCGCTCATATCCAAACGAGTTAAACCCGCAACGGCCAGAATAATTGCATCATATTCTCCATTATCCAATTTTTGCAGACGAGTATTCAGGTTGCCGCGAATATCTTTAAATTCTAAATGGGGATAATGGTATCTAAGTTGGGCCAGACGTCGTAGGGAAGAAGTCCCAATAATAGCACCCGGTGGCAGGGTTTCGAGTTGTTTATCTTTGTGGTTTTCATGAACCACTAAGGCATCGGCCGGATCTTCGCGTTCGCTCACACAGCCTAACATTAATCCTTCGGGAAGTCGAGTCGGTAAATCCTTGAGGGAGTGCACCGCAATGTCGCTGCTACGCTCAAGCATCCCCACTTCTAATTCCTTGGTAAAGAGTCCCTTATCGCCAATTTTAGCCAGGGCGACATCAAGGATTTTATCCCCTTGGGTGGACATGGTTTGCACTTCAAAGGTGATGTCGGGGAAGTGTTTCTGAAGTTCTCCCTGTACCCAATAGGTTTGGACTAGGGCGAGTTGGCTTTTGCGTGAAGCAATGCGGACGGTACGAGTCGGGGCAGATACAGACATACTAAAGCAATAATACAAGCTAATAAAGTCAATGGATCTAGCCTACCGCAAGCAGGGACGTCAAGGTTGTTAAGGTGTGTGACGGGTGGCGGGTGTGGGGTTAAAAGCAACAGTTGTCAATCTTTGATTTGTTGAAATAGATGGAATCCCCACCCGTTCACGGCGGGGCGGATGTCAAATAACTCAGAAATAACAGAATAGGGTATGGTAAAGAAAGTTACAAATTGATCGGTTTGTAACTCTATGTTAATTCTTAATTCTCCAGTATGGTTTATCAACCCCCATCGGGTGCGCGGGATTTACTGCCCCTTGATGTTGCTCAAAAAATTTGGATTGAACGACGCTTACAACAGGTGTTTCACCGTTGGGGCTATCATCGAATTATTACCTCCACCTTAGAACGGTTGGACACCCTCATGGCGGGAGGAGCGGTACAACCCTCCACTGTGATTCAATTGCAAGATGCCGAAAATCAGGGTCTAGGACTACGCCCGGAATTAACCGCATCCATTGCCAGGGCCATTGTCACCCGGATGGGAAAACTACCCTCATGGCCCCAACGCCTCTATTACAATGCCAATGTTTTTCGCAAAGGCCAAGCCCTGGATCACGGACAACAGTTAGAATTTTATCAAGCGGGGGTAGAACTCCTGGGCGCGGGGGGGTTAAGGGCTGATTCGGAAATTCTGTTATTATTGCGGGACTGTCTGCAAAATTTGGGCTTAGGTAATGCGGATTTAATTATCGGAGAAGCGGGTTTAACTCAATCGTTATTATCCCCTTTTCCCACTAAAGAACGGGAAAAAGTCAGAACGGCGATCGCGAATTTAGATAGAATTGGTTTAGAATCCCTATCCCTTTCCCCCGAACTTCGAGAGCGGGCTTTATTTTTATTTGATTTACGCGGTCGTCCCGAAACCGTATTATCCCAAGTTTCTCAACTTGATTTAGATCCCTCCCAACGACAGGCGGTTAATAATCTCAAATCCTTGATGGAATTATTACAAAACTGTTGGGAAAGTTCCGAAATTAAACCCTCAATTACCCTGGATTTAAGCTTAGTTCAAACCTTTGATTATTACACCGGAATTGTGTTTATTGCGGTGAGTGATACCGCATCTGGAGCCCGGGTATTAGGACAGGGCGGACGTTATGACCAACTCCTAGGACTGTATCATCCCCAGGGACAAACTGAACCCGGAATAGGGTTTTCTTTAAATATTGAAAACCTGCATCAAGTGTTATTAGGACGGGGTGAACTCCCCCATCAAACCCCCGCCAGTGATTGGTTAGTGGTGGCCCAAACGTCTCAAGCCGATGCAGCCGCCTTTGCCTATGCCAGTCAGTTAAGGTGCTCTAGTGAGTTAGTCCGGGTGGAAGTGGAGTTAGGGCGTCGGGAAAGCTCCGAAGATATCCGCGACTATGCCCGACGTCGAGGTATTCATCAAATTGCTTGGGTGAATATTAACGGCGACCCAACAATTGAAAAAATCATCTAAGTTTAGAGTAGGAAAAGGGGTAAATTTTGTAATTCAGTTTTCTCCCTGGCAAATTCGCCCATTGTTAACC
>DATNRE010000119.1:0-22018 GCA_036703685.1 Candidatus Obscuribacterales bacterium | reverse complement strand
CCATACCCTCAACCCTACTCCCTTTGATTATGTCTGAGCACGAACAATTGAGTTTATTTGATTTTAAAAATTCTGAACCCCCTACTCCATTATCAAATTCAAATCGGGATTTAATTCCGACGGATGCTAAAGTTGCCATTCCTATAGGAACTTATCAAACCTTAGAAGAAATTGCCAACCATTGTAATCATTGTTATCGATGTGAATTAGGACAAAATCGTACCCATGCGGTCATCGGTCGGGGTAATATTCAAGCGCCAATTATGATTATCGGAGAAGCACCGGGGCAAAATGAAGATGAACAGGGTTTACCCTTTGTGGGTCGGTCAGGACAACTATTAGAAAAAATTTTAGAATCCGTGGGTTTAAGTACGGAAAAAGAGGTTTATATTTCTAATGCCATTCGCTGTCGCCCCCCCAATAATCGCACCCCGACCCCAGCAGAAATCGAAGCTTGTAAACCCTATTTATTAGAACAAATTCGTTTAGTTAATCCTAAAATTATTTTATTAACTGGAGCAACGGCGGTTAAATCCTTGTTGGGAGATAAACGGGGTATCACTAAAATTAGGGGGCAATGGATGGAGTGGGAAGGACGATTATGTATGCCGATTTTTCACCCCGCTTATTTATTAAGAAATCCTTCTAAGGAACCCGGATCTCCGAAATGGTTAATGTGGCAAGATATTCAGGCAGTTAATCATAAATTAAATGAATTAATTTTGCAATCGTAGTAAGGCGTTTACGCCTCTATTAGATCGTTGATTTAGAAGTTGAATAAACAACATAATGGGTCTTTCTATTCTGAGTTTAATTCGGTTAAGTTGCAGTTCCTTATTAGCTAATCCCGTTCGTTCTTTTCTATCAGGAATTGGGGTATTTATGGGGGTCGCGGCGGTGAGTGCAACCTTGCAAGTGGAAAATATTAGCACGGCGGTGATTAAACAACAATTAGATGAACGAGATGCACCACAAATCGCTATGTATGCGGACTGGAACCCGATTACAAAAGATCAGGCAAAACTCAGTTTAGAAGATCTGAAACTTTTACAAAAACAGTTGAAAGGGTTAAAATCTATTAGTGCTAGTAATTGGATGAACACCGAATCAGTTTCTTTTCAAAATGAGCAAGCTAATCCTGTTTCTTACGCTACAACTATCGATTTTTTAAATACATTAGGACGTAAATTAGTTGCGGGACGACCTTTTAATTCTAGTGATTTTGAAACCTATCAACCCGTAGTTATTATTGATCAATTTTTAGCCGATAAACTCTTTGGAACTACAGATCCTTTAGGCAAAACTATTTATATTGATTTTAGGCCCTATGTAGTGGTTGGAATTGTTGTGACTAAACCGCTATGGAGTGGGCAAGAACCCAGGGGTATTGTTTATCTTCCCATGGCTATTTATAGTGCAGTGACAGGACAAAAAGAAATTGATAGTTTGCTCTTACGTCCCTCTAAAATTGAAAATTTAGACTCGATGGGTGAACAGGCTAAAAAAATATTAGAAAAAAGGTTTTCTGGGTATGAATTTAATTTTTGGAAGACGGCTGATGATATTTTAGAACGACAAAAAACCCTAGATTCTGTGTCTAAAGCGTTATTAGTGGTCGGTGCAATTTCTTTAATTGTAGGCGGAGTTGGTATTGCTAATATTACGATCGCCTCAGTCATAGAACGTACCCCAGAAATCGGACTCAGGCGGGCGGTGGGTGCGACCCAATTAGATATTATGTTACAGTTTATTTTAGAAGCAGCTATTTTAAGTTTTGTGGGAGGAACTATTGCCATTGTCACCATTCATGGTGCGACAGTTCTTGTGGCTAAACAATTTAAGTTACCCTATGAATTTGAACAAAAAACGGCTGCATTAGCTCTGAGTTCAGCGATATTAGTTGGGGTAGGAGCCGGATTTTTCCCCGCTTTACGCGCCAGTCAACTTGACCCGGTAAAAGCGTTAAGAGGAGAATAAAAACCATTCAAAATACAGAATTATGAGTCTTTCTGGTCTAAGTTTAATTAAATTAAGTTGTAGTTCCTTGTTAGGGAGTCCAGTCCGTTCTTTTCTATCAGGAATTGGGGTATTTATGGGAGTAGCTGCGGTGAGTGCTACTTTACAAGTGGGTAGTATTAGCACTGCGGTGATTGAGCAACAATTAGCTGAACGAGATGCTCCACAAATTGTCATATTTTCATGGGGAAATCCCATCACAAAAACTCCATCTCAACTCAGTTTGGAAGAAATAAAAATCTTAAATAAACAGTTAAAAGGTTTACGATCAATTAGTGGCATGAGTTGGATGGGAGACCAAGAGATCCTTTTCCAAGATAACCAAGCAAATCCTAGTGTTATGGCTATAACTCTCGATTTTTTAAACACATCAGGACGTAAATTAGTTGCTGGACGTTCTTTTAATTCTAGTGATTTTGAAAATTATAAACCTGTGATGATTATTGATAAATTTTTAGCCAACAAACTCTTTAAAAATATAGATCCTTTAGGGAAAAATGTTTATCTAAATCTAAGACCTTATACGGTAGTTGGAATTATCGAAAGTAAATATAGTGAGGGGCAAGAACCGTCAGGAATTGTTTATATACCCATGGCAATTTATAGTGCAACTACAGGGAAAAAAACCATTAGACGGATATCATTACGCCCCTATAAAATTGAAGATTTAGAACCTATGGGTAACCAATCTAAAAAAATATTAGAACAACGATTTTCTGGAGATGAATTTTATGTGGGAAATACCGTTGAGGAAATTTTGGAACAACAAAAAACCTTGGATTCTGTTTCTAAAGCGTTATTAGTAGTCGGTGCAATTTCTTTAATTGTGGGAGGGGTTGGAATTGCCAATATTACGATCGCCTCGGTCATAGAACGTACCCCAGAAATTGGACTCAGGCGGGCGGTCGGTGCGACCCAATTAGATATCATGTTGCAATTTATTTTAGAAGCCGCCATTTTAAGTTTTGTTGGGGGAACTATTGCGATTATAACGGTTCATGGTGGGACGGTTGTTGTGGCGCAACAATTTGAGTTACCCTATGAATTTGAAAATAGAACGGCTATACTGGCTCTGAGTTCAGCTATATTAGTCGGAGTAGGAGCCGGATTTTTCCCAGCTTTACGCGCCAGTCAACTTGACCCAGTAAAAGCCTTAAAAGGAGAATAGGGAAAAATTAAGCATTGATCATAAAATCAGGGATTAAGCATCATGGTAGAACAGCATCATTTAGAGTTGGAATCATCACCCAACTCGGAAAATTCAACGGAATCTGAATCATTCAAGTTTTTACCTTTAGGAATAATTATCACTTTAATCTCTGGTGTAGGCGGGATAATTTTTATAGCCCTTCCCTCTCAACCGATTAATAATCCATCCTCTACAAAATTAGAATTATTCTCTCCTCTAATTCCTGCGGTGCAACCTTCAGCTAATTTGAATCCTGTTCCTCCCTCGGCTCCGATTAATTTTACTACAGGCAATTTAATCGCTCCTACTCATATCAAATCTGACGATATTTTGGGAATTTTAGAAAATACTAACCCGAATAATAATTCAGTGATTGAATTAAAGAGTTTGGAACCAAATATATATTTAACCCCCGAACCTGAACTTTTTAAGATAGATAATTATTCATTTAAAGTTGAGCCAGAGGAATTGAACCCGAGGGAAATGATAGAAAATAGTATGACCTCTCTAAATTTAACCGCAAATCCTCCCGAATATCAGAGGATAACTCAACAACCTCCAGAGGTTCAACCTTCTCCCCCGGTTCCGGTTGTTACTGAAACCGATGGCGTTGAATTGACCTTAAATGATGTGATTATTTTGGGCTTAGAAAATAACCGGACGATTAAAAATCAATATTTAGAACGCATTATTCAACGTCAGGATTTAATCGTGGCTGAAGATAAATTTAATCCCGATTTTACCCCAAGTTTATCAATTAACTGGCGTGATATTAGTCAGGGAAATTCAACCTTGATGAGCAATGGTTTAGAGTTATCAGCAGGAGTAGTGATTAAAATTCCCACGGGAGGAGAGTTAAATATGGGTTGGGTCGGACAGCGACAACAAGAAAATAATTCAGGTTCCGAACGAGATGTTTTAAGACAAAATTTAGAATTAACCTTTAAACAACCTTTATTAAGGGGAGCCGGTCAAAAAGTTAACCGTGTGGATATTGAAGTTGCTCGGATAACAGAAAACATTAATTTACTCGATTTAAAATCGATTTTAATTGATAAAATAACTGAAATTATTGTATCCTATCGCCGTGTATTACAAGCCCAAGAACAAGTTAAAATTGCTTTACAATCTTTAGAAAATGCTAAAAAAGAAGTAGAAAATACTCAGGTTTTTATTGATGCTGGACGTAAACCCAGGGCTGATTTGATTACGGTACAAGCTCAAGTTGCCAGGGGAGAAATATCCTTATTAAGTTCTCGTAATAGTTTAAAACAACAACAACTAGAGTTGTTGAACTTATTAGATATTGATGAAGATGTTAATATTATAGCTTCAGATCAGGTAGAAATTCAGCCTCAAACCTTAGATTTTGCTCAAATTAGACAGTCGGGTCTTGAGAATCAACCCAGTTATTTAAAAGCAAAATTGGATTTAGAAAGGGCAAAAACACAATTAATTCTGGCTGAAAATAATCGCCGTTGGAATATTAATTTAGAAACCAGTTTTATCCATCAACCTGCTCCAGAAATCACGGAAAATACAACAGACTTACGAGCCGGATTGAATTTTAGTAAAGCCCTGGGCGATCGCAGTATAGAGCGTGATTTTAAAGAAAGTCAAGTTAATGTTTTAAGAGCAGAAAATGATTTAATAGAAGCTAGACAAAACGTTGATATTAATGTCAGTCAAGATTTACAAGATATTGAATCAAACTTAAAAAAAGTTGAGTTGGCTCAACGGGTAACGGAGTTAGCCCAACTGCAATTTTTTAACCAAGTAGAGAAAATTAAGTTAGGTGTAGAGGGGGCGACACTCTTAGATCTTGTCCGGTTTCAATCTGACTTAGATGACGCTAAAAATAACGAGTTAAATGCTAAAATAGAGTATCTGAATGCCTTAACTAATTTAGAAAAAAACTTGGGAATCACCTTAGATACCTTGGGGATTACCCTAGAACAACAACCTGAACAAAATAATGAATGATTCCGCTCTGATTGAGTTAACCGTAGACCCGGAAAATTTACCCCAGGATAAACAGCATCGACGGTTAGATGTGTGGTTATCTCAACAGATTCCTGATCTATCTCGATCGCGGATTCAAACCTTAATTAGTACCGGATGGGTGAAAATTAATCAACAGGTTTGTACCACTAAAAAAGTGTCTGTGCAAGGTGGCGATCGCTTAGAAATTATTCTCCCACCCCCGGAACCCTTAGACTTAGAAGCAGTAGATATTCCCCTGGATATTTTATATGAAGATGATTGTCTGTTAATTCTGAATAAACCGGCTGGTTTAGTCGTTCATCCCTCACCAGGACATCAGAATGATACCCTGGTTAATCGTTTATTAGCCCATTGTGGTGATCACTTATCAGGAATTGGCGGGGTACAAAGACCCGGAATTGTGCATCGTTTAGATAAGGATACCACCGGGGCAATAGTGGTAGCTAAAACGGATTTTGCCCTGCAAAGTTTACAAGCTCAAATTAAATCTAAAACCGCCCGTCGTCAATATTTAGGGGTGGTTTATGGGGTTCCTAAAACTGAATCAGGAACCATTAATCAACCCATTGGTCGCCATCCGATTGATCGCAAAAAAATGGCAATTGTTCCCATAGAAAATAGTGGCCGGGAAGCGATTACCCATTGGCAAATACAAGAACGAATTGGCAACTATACGTTAATGTTATTTACCTTAGAAACCGGGCGCACCCATCAAATTCGGGTGCATAGTGCTTTTATGGGAAATCCAATTGTAGGCGACCCGGAATATAGTCGCGGAAAAGCCATCGGTGTGAATTTACCAGGACAGGCGCTTCATGCTTGGAAATTAACCTTAAATCATCCGATTTCAGGAGAAATAATTGAAGCGATCGCCCCGATGCCCCATTCCTTAAAAACCCTTTTAGAAATTTTACGCCGTCGTTAAAACCGTAGTGAGGCGTGAACGCCTCTGTTGAGAGTCCTAAAGGACTTACTACGGTGAGGCGTTCGCGCCTGTAAAAGAGTCCTGAAGGACTCACTACGATTATTTAATTGCGGGCTAAACCTTCTTGACGGGCGGTATGGGTAACGGCACTGGCGACGGCCGTAGCAACCCGTTTATCAAATACCGAAGGCACAACATATTCCCGATCTAAATCCGTGGGAGAAACTAAAGAGGCGATCGCATTTGCTGCTTCTAAATACATGGAAATCGTTAAACTTCTAGCTCCACAATCTAACACCCCTCGAAATAGACCGGGAAAGGCTAAAACATTATTAATTTGATTGGGATAATCACTCCGTCCGGTTGCGACGACTGCGACATCATTTAGAATTAATTCCGGTTGAATTTCAGGAATGGGATTAGCCATCGCAAAAACAATAGGATTTTTCGCCATCGATCGCACCATTTCCGGTGTTACCACCCCGGGGGCGCTAACTCCCATAAACACATCCGCATCCTTCATCGCATCCGCTAAAGTTCCCGATAAGTTAACGGCAAATTCCCGTTTTTGTGCGTTAATATCGGTGCGATTATGACTAATAATTCCCTTAGAATCACAGATGGTAATATTACGAACTCCGGCTTTTTTGAATAAACGCGCCATAGCTACCCCCGCAGCACCCGCCCCATTTAAAACCAGGTGGATATCTTCCCGGGATTTTTTAACTAACTTCAGGGAATTAATTAACGCGGCTAAACTAACAATTGCCGTGCCATGTTGATCATCATGAAAAATAGGAATATCTAAAGATTCTCGCAGTCGAGCTTCAATTTCAAAACAGCGAGGCGCGGCAATATCTTCTAAATTTATGCCGCCGAAAACTGGGGCCAGATATTTAACCGTTTCGATAATTTTTTCAGTATCTTGGGTATCTAAACAAATCGGAAAGGCATCAACATCTCCAAATTCTTTAAATAGCATGGCTTTCCCTTCCATCACGGGTAAAGCTGCCCCCGGCCCTAAATTTCCCAAGCCTAAAACGGCACTCCCATCCGTCACAATGGCGACGGTATTTTGTTTAATGGTCAGTTGATAAATTTGCTCTGGATCTTCAGCGATCGCTTTACAAATTCGACCCACCCCCGGAGTATAGGCCATGGCTAAATCCGATTGAGATTTCAGGGGAATTTTACTTTGAATACTGATTTTTCCGGCGCGATGGAGATTAAAAGTTCGGTCATAAACCGCTAATACTTTTAACTCAGTTAAATCCTTTACCGTTTGGACAATTTGTTCTGCGTGTTCCTCACTCGAAGCGTCCACACTGATTTCCCGAATGGTTTTGTGCAGAGTTTGTTCAATTAAGTCAATTTGGCCTAAATTTCCCCCGACGGTGGCGATCGCTTGAAAAACACTAGCCAACATTCCGGCACGGTTAGGTAGTTCCAGACGAATTGTAACGCTATAACTAGGATTCGGTGTTAAGTTAACCATATTTAGTATTAATTAGCTGTCCATTGGGTATGATATCACCGCAGATCAAGATCAGTCTGTAGTGTAAGCATGACATATAGCAAGGGGTCAGGGGGTCATACTGCTATATATCAAATTTTTAATACTGCTGTTGGAATTGCAGGTAATAGCTGAGATTAGCTACAGTAATATAGTGATCAACATATTTCGGTGTGGGTGTTTTTTCCAGCGCCCGCTTTACTTGCTTTTTTCGCTGATTTTTTGAGGCTTCCATAGTCATCATCTCGGGTTAGGATTGGCAATTGATCTTTATTATCTGATCTATTCACCACTTATCATCCAAGGTCAATTTATTTTCTTAATCATTCCAACCGGAATCACACCTATCCAGTTAGATTACCTATTATATCAAAAGTTTAATCGGGGCTATGGTTTTATCAAGTTTTAAGTTATATTACAAGACTGTTCATATTTGGCAAACAAATCTAACGGGATCACCAGAATACCTGGAATTTTATCAAAGTATTCTAGCTGATCCTGAGCTAAAACGGGTAAGACAATTCAAGTTCCCACGGGATCAACAGGCGTTTATGATTGCCAGGGGAATATTAAGAATAATTCTTAGTCACTATTTAAACCTTTCCCCAGAACAGATTAAATTTAAGTATAGTTCTAAAGGAAAACCTAGTTTAGATCAAGATCCTCCACCCTTACACTTTAATTTATCCCATACCAATGGAAAAGCTATTTATGCGATCGCCATGGAAGAAAATATCGGCATAGATATAGAATATATTCGGGAAATTGAAGTGATTTCCTTAGCAAAACGCTTTTTTTGTGAGTCTGAATATCGGTGGTTAAATTCCCTGGATTCCGAAGCACAATATGCTGCATTTTTTCGACTTTGGACGTGCAAAGAAGCCTACTTAAAGGCCACAGGAGAAGGTCTAGTTGGGTTACAGGAAGTTGAAATTTTCACGCCTCTGGATTCAAACTTAAAAATCTTGAAAATTTCCCAGGATTCAGAATTAGCTAAAAATTGGACATTGCAAAGAATTGAAGCCGCAGAAAACTATCTAGCAACCTTAGCAATTAAGGGAACAAATTATCAGTTTAAATATAGGCAATGGACTGAAGGAAAAGCCCTAGAATAGACGATTAAACTCAAAAAATGAGTTGATAAGTGTTACTATTATTAGTAGATGGTCATTCAATAGCCTAGATTAATACAGGAAAAAATCATGATTGCTAATTTTCAAGATTCTCCAAAAATGACATCAGAAGAATACCTAAAATGGGAAGCAGCACAGGAAATGCGCCATGAATATGTCGATGGTGAAATTGTGGCAATGACCGGGGGGAGTATTCCTCATAATGACATTGCTCTTAACTTATATACCTCACTCAGACCCCATTTACGTCAAAGAGGATGTCGAGTTAATGTGTCCGATGTGAAAGTTCAGACTCATCAAAACAATCGTTATTTTTATCCCGATTTAGTCATAACTTGTGATCCTGAAGACTTAAAATCCCGTCAGTTTATTCAAAACCCTAAAGTTATTGTTGAGGTTCTTTCCCCCAGTACCGCTAGTTATGATTGCACAAAAAAACTCAAATATTATCGCCAGATTCCCAGTTTACAAGAGTATGTGTTAATTGATTCAGAATCAATGAGTGTTGAGATTTATCATCGAGGGGAAGGGAAAATGTGGTATTATTATGAGTACACAAATGGAGAAGCGATCGCATTACAAAGCATAGAATTTGAGTTTCCCATTGAGCTTTTATATGAAGGAATTAGTTTTGATCAAGAGTAAGATTTTGATGTTGTTGAATGGGGATCTCAATCATAAATTCCGATCCTTGTTTAACTTGAGAAGAACACTTTAACTTACCTAGATGTCTTTCTACAACTATTTGATAACTAATAGCTAATCCTAAGCCCGTTCCTTTTCCCACGGGTTTCGTGGTAAAAAATGGATCAAATAATTTATTTTTAACGGTTTCCGTCATTCCCATCCCATTATCAGCAATGATAATTAAAACCTGATTTTCCTCCATAACTTCTGTAGTAATCGTAATCGTGGGTTTCCAACAATTCAACGAATTAAAACCGATATCATCTTCAGTATATAACTCTACATCATTAGCATTCAGACTAGAAATAATTTGTTGATTTTGTTCTACAATTCGCTCCTGAATGGCATCAATAGCATTAGTGAGTAAATTCATAAAGACTTGATTCATCTGACCTGCATAACAATGGACTAAGGGCAATTCCCCATAGTTTTTGATCACCTGAATTTTTTGTCTTTCTCCGGTTTCTGATAAACGATTTTGTAAAATCAATAATGTATTTTCTAAGCCCTCATGTAAATTCACCTGTTTAACATCTGCTTCATCCAAACGCGAAAAATTTCTCAGGGATAAAACAATTTGTTGAATACGACTTGCCCCAACTTTCATTGAGCTTAATAGTTTAGGAAAATCGCGTTGTAAAAATTCTAAATCTACGGTTTCAATGACTTCTTTAATATCAGAAATGGGATCGGGATAATGTTCCTGATAGAGGGCGACTAAATTTAATAAATCCTCCAGATATTGGGTGGCGTAATTAACATTGCCATAAATAAAATTAATTGGATTATTGATTTCATGGGCAACTCCCGCCACTAACTGACCTAAAGAAGACATCTTTTCCGTTTGAATTAAATGGGCTTGGGTCTGTTGTAATTTATTTAAAGTTGCTTCTAATTCTAGGGTTTGAGCCTTAGCTAAAATCGCGGCTTCTCGGGTTTGATTATAGAGTTGGGCTTGATTAATTGCGATCGCCACTTGGGCGGTGACAGCCTGTAATAATTCTACTTCAGAATCACTCCAAGAACGGGGTTCATGATGATTTCCACAAATTAAAACCCCGATTTCTCCCATTTGGGTTTGAATGGGCAGAGACAAAACCGATATTAACCCAAACTGAAGTAAAAATGACTTTCTTTCAGATTCAGGAATATGATCAATATGATCAATTCTGCCAATTTGTAAATCCAAATATTTTTCAGACCAAATGCCCACTTCCTCTAAGGAATATTGACCAATAATATTAGCAAGTGCCGGATCTTTAGCTTCTGTTACTATTTCCCAATAAGCTGAATTAGAATAGGATTGAGATGAATTTTTAGAATCCAAATTAAAACCCATTTCTTGCCGTCGATACCAACAAAAATAGCATCGGTCAACCTTCATTAACTCCCAAACCTGTAAAACCGTTGTTTCTAAAATTGTTTTTAAATCTAAGGAATTGCGAATTTGATTGGCTAAATGATTAATCAGTTTCTCCTGTTGAGCCAATTGTCGAAATCGAGTTTCCGATTCTGCTAATAATTCTTCCGCTAATTTCCGTTCCGTAATATCCTCATAGGTTCCCAATATTCCCACCACATTTCCCTCAGAATCATGCAGGGGAATTTTATTGGTTTCTAACCAACATTGTTTTCCATTTGCTTGTAATTGAGTTTCGATAATCCGATAGCGGGGGATATTTGTTTCCATGATTTCTCGATCAACTTGTCGATAAGATTCAGCTTGATCTAAAGTCCAAGCTAAATCGTAATCTGTCTTACCAATAACATCTTTAGGAGACTTTAATCCTGAATCTAAAGCTACTTGTAAATTACACCCTTGAAAGACAGAATTTCGATCTTTCCAAAAAATTCGTTGGGGAATTGTATTCATAATCAATTCCAACATTTGTTGAGATTTTTGATAATATTTTTGACTTTTATCTAATAATTCGTTGAGTTCTTCAAGTTCTTTAGGGGTTTTAAGTTGTAGGAGTTGGGGAACTAAAGGAATAATTGTACCGGCGGTAAAAATTGAAATTATAGCTGTAATTGCTTTTACTCCTCCCGATAACCAATATACCGGATACCAAAGGGTTAAAATCGACATTAAATGGCTGAGTCCACAGGCAAAAATAAATGTACTAAACAGGATTAAAATATTAGGAAATGGTAGATCTTTGCACCGATGAACAAAGTAAATTAAGGCGATGGGAATGGAAAAATAAGCGATCGCCGTGAATAAATCCGAGAGCAGATGAAGTCCGATTAATTTAGATTCCCAAAGGTAGCAGGAACCATGGGGCATAAATGCAGTTATGACAATCAGTTGTTGTGAGATCATCCAGGTGGGGTTCATGGGGATTGAGAATTTATTCTTAGGAATTAAAGATCAAATAAAAGATTGAATTTAGATGCAAAAAAAGGTAATTAATCATTGATAATAGCACCAACAGTATCGGGTGATCCTATGGCACGCAGCAAAAATCCCCGTTAACCTTTATAATGGTATATCTGATACAAATTCCCGATTTAGGCTTCAATGACTACAGAAATTCAAACTGAAATTCAAACCGAGGTTGAGAGACGTCGCAATTTTGCGATTATTTCTCACCCGGATGCTGGAAAAACCACCCTGACCGAAAAATTACTCCTGTACGGAGGTGCTATTCACGAAGCCGGTGCCGTTAAGGTACGCCGAGCCCAACGTCATGCCACCTCGGACTGGATGGCCATGGAGCAACAACGGGGAATTTCGATTACCTCAACGGTTTTGCAGTTTGAGTATAACAACTGTCAAATTAATTTGCTAGATACACCCGGACACCAAGATTTTAGTGAAGATACTTACCGCACCTTAGCCGCTGCTGATAACGCGGTGATGTTAGAAGATGCGGCCAAGGGTTTAGAGCCGCAAACTCGCAAATTGTTTGAAGTCTGCAAAATGCGGGGTCTACCTATTTTTACGTTTATTAATAAAATGGATCGTCCGGGTCAAGAACCCTTAGAATTACTCGATGAAATAGAAAAAGAATTAGGCTTAAAAACCTATCCCATAAATTGGCCAATTGGCACGGGCGATCGCTTTAAAGGAGTATTTGATCGTCGTCAACAAAAAATTCATTTATTTGAACGCAGCGCCCACGGAAGTCGAGAAGCCTTAGATACGGTTTTTAACTTAGATGATCCCCGGCTTCAGGAATTTTTAGATCCCGATCTTTATGCACAATTAAAAGAAGAATTAGAACTCCTAGAACACGTCGGTTCGGAATTTGATTTAGATTTAGTTCATGCTGGAAAAATGACCCCGGTTTTCTTCGGCAGTGCCATGACTAACTTCGGGGTTCAATTATTCTTAGATTCCTTTTTAGACTATGCCTTAAAACCCGGTGCCCATCTGAGTACCTTGGGGGATATGGAACCCGAATATCCAGAGTTTACCGGCTTTGTTTTTAAGCTACAAGCGAATATGGATGCCAAACACCGAGATCGGGTGGCCTTTGTGCGCGTTTGTACGGGAAAATTTGAAAAAGATATGACGGTAAATCATGCCCGGACAGGAAAAGTTGTCCGTCTTTCCCGCCCTCAAAAACTCTTTGCCCAGGAAAGACAATCGATTGAAACGGCCTATCCTGGGGATGTGATTGGATTAAATAATCCGGGGGTTTTTGCCATTGGGGATACTATTTATATGGGCAAAAAATTAGAATATGAAGGGATTCCTTGTTTTACCCCGGAGTTATTTGCCTATTTAAAAAATCCCAATCCTTCTAAGTTTAAACAATTCCATAAAGGAGTTTTAGAATTACGAGAGGAAGGGGCGGTACAAATTATGTTTTCTGTGGATCAATCTAAACGTGACCCGATTTTAGCGGCGGTGGGTCAACTGCAATTTGAGGTGGTGCAGTTTAGATTGCAAAATGAATATGGGGCTGAAACCCTATTAGAACCCCTCCCCTATACGGTTGCCCGTTGGGTCACGGGAGGTTGGGAGGTTTTAAATAAAGTCGGACGAATTTTTAACGCCGCCGTGGTTAAAGATAGCTGGGATCGTCCAGTTTTACTGTTTAAAAATGAATGGAATTGTCGTCAAGCCGAAGCCGATCATCCCGAGTTAAAACTAACTTCTATTGCTCCGGTAGTTTCGATTAAAGCCATTGAATCTGGGGAGGAAGAATAGGGTCGAATATTCCGAATAATTCCTTTTTCTCTTGGCGGTAAGTAGGTGGTTATCAATAAAATTAAATTTGTTGTTGGGATGGGCGCGCTCAAGCGCAACAACGAATTTTTTCACCACCTACTTACAGGGAAAGGTTTTAAAGAAAACACAAAACGAGGATTAATTTAAAACTGTTTTAAATTAAGAATTGGGTTCGGAGGGAGATTCACCAAATAAATTGTTATAGGCAAACCCGGCCGCAATTCCTCCCAAAATTGGAGCGACCCAGAATAACCATAATTGCTGAATTGCCCAACCCCCTACAAATAACGCCGGGCCAGTGCTACGGGCCGGATTTACGGAGACATTGGTGACAGGAATTCCGATGAGGTGAATTAAAGTTAAGGCTAAACCAATGGCAATGGGGGCAAACCCTTTCGGTGCACGGGCATCGGTTGATCCCATAATCACCATTAAGAACATGAAGGTCAAGACAAATTCACCGATCAGGGCAGAAACCAGATTATAACCCCCCGGAGAATGTTCGCCATATCCATTGGTAGCAAAGGGGTTGGAGCCACTTCTAAAGGCAACGGGATCAAATCCAGTTTTCCCGGTGACAATTAAATAAATCACTAAGGATGCGACAATCGCTCCAACCACTTGAGAGCCAATATACAGGGCTAAATCTTTGCCTCCAGAGAAGCGTTTACCCGCCCATAATCCGAAGGAAACCGCCGGATTCAGATGGCAACCGGAAATATGACCTATGCCATAGGCCATGGTTAAAACGGTTAAACCAAACGCTAATGAAACCCCTGCAAATCCAATCCCCAGGGCATTAGTCGTGGCATCGGGAAATGCTGCGGCAAAAACAGCCGATCCGCATCCACCAAATACGAGCCAAAATGTTCCAAAGAACTCGGCAATACATCTTTTCGTTAGTGGCATGATTAAACCTTTTGAGAGTGCACTTGAGTTGAACTATCAGTTTTAACCCTGATAAGTTGCAGTTGCAACCTACCATAAAATTGTTTAATTTTGGTGTTATATGTAGCAAATTCAGTAAAAATTAATATTTTCCTAATTAATTGTTAAGAAATTATAAAAAATATCATTTATTGTAAAAAATATTTTACGATTTTACGCCTTCAAATTATTTTGATTAAGATGGCCGTGGTCAGGGAGTTTTAGTATAAACTTAAAGCTAAAAATACAGGATCAATAGGTGGATTTTTTAGCCTAGGGTCTACATTTTATTGGTGTTTATTAATCTTCTAACCCTTGACAAGTTAACAAAAACAAGATAATAATTCCCTATCGAATTAAAGTTAGGAAAAATTACCTTATGGAATCTAATCCCCCCCTCAAAACCCTTGGTTGTTTAGGAGATGTTACCCGAGAAACCGATCATGTCCGTTTAAAAGGATGGATCACTTCACTGCAAGGTGAACCCCTAGACGGGTTTAAGTTAATTATTGGGGGTCAAGAAATCACTCAATTCAAAATTGAAAAAAACCTACCTAGTCCCGATGTTTATAAACTTTTTCCCACCTTACCTAACGCTAATCAAGCTCGATTTTTGATTTATATTCCGGTGGAATTAATTGCCGCCGATCAATTTAATACTTTAGTCCAATTAATTCCTTTAGTCAACGGAGAAGCAGGAGAAATTTTATTTAATTTATTAGAATCTAGTCTTCCGGTTCCAGAGAAAGAAGATCGAGTAGGAGTCGGAGGAAGTTTTAAATTTGTCGCCTGTGATTTTCTCGGTCATTTTGTGAATAAAGCGCAACTCAAACCCCACGAATCGATTTTAGATGCCGGATGTGGCGTGGGTCGTATGGCCTATTCTCTCGCCTATTATTTAGATGATACCGCCCGTTACGAAGGGTTTGATATTGTTGAAAAATGGATTAACTGGAATCAATCTGTTATTCATAAACATCGACCTAATTTTAATTTTAAATGGGCAAATATTTATAGTAAACGTTATAATACAGAAGGAACAATTAAAGTAGAAAACTATGATTTTCCCTATACCGATGAACAATTTGATTTTGTTTTCCTAACTTCCGTATTTACCCACTTATATGCGAATGCAGTTCAGAATTATCTCAAAGAAGTTTATCGAGTGCTTAAACCCGGAGGACGGTGTTTATGTACATTCTTTTTATTAAATGAAGAATCAGAAGCCCTAATTAAAGCCGGAAAAAGTTCTCAAAATTTAATCCATGAATTTGAAGACTCATTTTTCTCTAATTTAGAAATTCCCGAAAGTGATATGGGTCATCGAGAAGTCCTAGTTATGCAGTGGATTGAAGCATTAGGTTTTAGCGTTTCCGCCAAATATTATGGGTTATGGTGTGGACGAACTCTCGCCACTAATTACCAAGATATCTTAATCCTAAAAAAACCGTAGTAAGCCCTTCAGGGCTTAATTAATTAATCATCCCAATCCTTCCCATAATCCTTAACCGGATATTGCACCCAAGCATCGCGTAACCATTGGCGACCATAATGTTCAATATACCAATGAACACTACTTTCTTCCCAATCATAGGGAGATAGAACATAATCATGTTTAACCGGATTAAAATGGAGATAATTTAAGGATTGATAATAATGGCTATCATTGCGAATCATTCGGTCTGAAAAACTATACCAAATCTTGCGTTTTGTAACTTGGTCTTCTAAATTCCAGTAGCGGGAAGTTCGCCCATGAATAGTATTAAATAAACGGCTCAATTCTGGAAATTTATCAACATAAACCAATAAATGATAATGATTAGGAAGGATAACCCAAGCCCGAATATCAAAACCTGCATTAATAAATTGTTCAAAAATTAAATTTAATAATTCTTGACGACGATGGGGCGTTGAAATATAGGGTTGATGTTCATAACAAGCAACAGTTAATAAATAAAAAGCTTCAATCTGAATAGGATGGGGCGGTGAGTGAGGCGGAAATCCTTTAGCTAACCGTTGTTTAACAAGTTCTTTGCGTTGCTCAGGTGTAAGTCTACGATATTCATACATCATAAAAGTAGTAAGCCCTTTAGGGCTTTCTCCTGTATTTTTAAGTTTTATGAAGATTAAGCCCTGAAGGGCTTACTACTATTATTTTAAGAGATAAAGGGCTTTCTTGTATATTTTTAGGTTTGAGGGGATTAAGCCCTGAAGGGCTTACTACAGGTGGAGAGGCGAGAAAAGATTAAGGATAAATTTTCATCTGGTGTTGTATTCCCCACACCATAACAGGCTCGTTTTCGCCACCCAATAATAGGTAAATGCCCTAAAGGTGCATTTAAGGTAAAAGTTAATTCCTCATAATAAAGCCAACTTTCTCCCCGACGCCAACCAACTTGATCACAAAATTTTGGATAATCTCCTTCTAAATCATAGAAAATTTGCCATTGACGGGTTAAACTAAATAATCCCTGACTATAATATTCCCAGAGCCAATTTAAGGTGTTTAAATCCGTACAGGGAAACCCTTCAATATCTTCGGGTCTTAACCATTTTTCGGCTTCTCTTTCAGCAATATATAAAATTAATTCCCAGGTATATTCATCGGCGGTTTTCCAATCTCCCCGGGCTAATAATTCAATCAGGGAACTGTAGTCTATGCCAATTTCTGATTGAGGAAAATTTTGATCGGATGGGGGAGTTATATTAACTAATAATTCCGGGTTAAGATTTTCTAAATAATGTAATATCCAGTCTAACAAATTCTGTAGATTTTGTCTTTCCAGGGTAGCTTGTTGGAGTTGATTTTCCAGGTTTTCTAACCGAGGTAACAGATCGGCAACCGTTAATCTTTTTTTTGATTTAGAAGGAGTTTTATGTTGATCAATATCGACAATCTGGCGGTATTTCCAAGTTTGTTTTGCCCAATCTAAATGATTTTGATTCGGTTTTAAACCTTCTGGTATTGATATATGGAATTGTAAATCCCATCCACAGACTAAACAAGTTTGCGGAATCGGTTTTTGATAATCAGAGTCACAGACTGGACATTTAAAGCTCATGGAATCAGGGGGGTAAAGTCAGTATTAGGGGGTTTGTCGTATGTTAACATTCCGCCACCCTCGAAACCTTATTCCTCAATTTCCTGTCATTTCCTAACAATATTGTATGATTTAGGTATCTGGGGTACTCTTGAGAGAATATTAGGGCAAGGCAGTTAAGGCAAATAATAAGTTATATCTTTTTTGTAGAGGTTAGTTGTCCAATCCCATATTCAAACATTTTATCAAAGGCAATCAATTGTAATTTTTGACTATTTATTGAGGAAGAATAAATCATGAGTGAGTTCGCATTAACTACCCTATTAATGATTGATAATCATTCAATTGACCTACATATATTATTGGATTTATTGAGTCAAAAACCAGTCGATTTATTGTGGGCAAACCTCGATAAAACTACGGTTTCTAGGGAGGAATTCTCCCTAGCTGATTTAATTTTTATAGCCGTTTCCATGCCCGGTGAGAATGAATTTCTGTTTTGTCAACAATTGCAGAGTTCGGGTCTAAATATTCCAATTATTTTAATTACGAACTCTCAGGAACAAGAAACCATCAAAATATGGTTAAGATTAGGGGTGATGGATTATCTTTTTACTTGCTTAGAAACCGAGGAATTTTCACTCAAAGTTAGTAACTATTTGAGGATGGCAGAAGCTCGAAAAGAAATTCGACAAAGCTATCATTTATTGCAAGAGCAGTTAGAAATAGAAATACAGGAAAAGTTGCAAATTGAAAAAACAAATCATCAATTAGAGATGGCGGTGGAATCCTCCGCTCAAGCATTAAAAATATCCATGGCAGAATCAGAAAATAATAAACTTGCTTTAGAAAACTGTTTAAACCAAATTAAGATTATTCAGACCCAGTTAGTGAATAACGAAAAAATGTCACTTCTAGGGCAAATGTTAGCGGGAATTGCCCATGAAATCAATAATCCTGTTAATTTTATTTATGGAAATTTAGCTTATGTTCAAGAATATACTGACAATCTTTTAAATATTTTTGAACTTTATCAACAATATTATTCTAATCCCCATCCGGTGATTCAACAGCAAGTTGAAGCGGTAGAATTAAACTTTATTTTAGAAGATTTGCCTAAGATGTTAGAATCAATGCAGGTGGGTGCAGAACGAATTCGAGAAATTGTTCTAAGTTTGCGCAGTTTTGCCCGTCAGGATGGCTCTAAAATGAAGGCAACTAATCTTCATGAAGGCATTGATAGCACCTTAATGATTTTACAAAATCGGTTAAAACGAAAACAGGATCATCCGGCAATTCATGTAGTCAAAGAATATAGTTCTTCTTTACCTTTGGTTGAATGTTATGGAGGAGAAATGAATCAAGTTTTTATGAATATTTTGGCGAATGCAATTGATGCGATTGAAGAAAACAATCAACACAAAAATATTGAGGAATTGCAGATTAATCCGGGTCGGATTTTGATTAAAACCGATATTATCAATGATCATCATGTCACGATTAAAATTAGTGATAATGCCGGAGGCATGGCTGAGGAAATTTTAAATAATTTATTTGAACCTTTTTTTACGACTAAACCCGTAGGAAAAGGCACCGGGATTGGTTTATCTATCTGCAAAAATATAGTGGTGGAAAAACATCAGGGGAGTTTACAATGTATTTCTACTCCGGCACAGGGAACAGAATTTATTATTGAAATTCCCATTACTCAGGAAATGCCGACTCAAAAGAATCTGTACAAAAAACAAGTTTCTATATTAAATCAGGGAAATTGATCAATAATCAATGCTATATTTTCAGTTTTTTAACCCTTAATTTGAGGAATTAGACATGAAAAAATTAAACAATAAATCTCTTTTGAAAACATCATTAATTTTCTTGATTTTTCCCTTGATTAATAGTTGGAATTTATCAAAAGCGATCGCTCAAATCATCCCCGACCAAACCCTCCCCCACAATACTATTATTACTCCCAATGGAAACATCATTAAAATCGAAGGCGGAACCCAAAATGGAATTAACTTATTCCATAGTTTTAAAGAGTTTTCAGTGCGCGAAGGTGTGGCCGCTTTTTTCAATAATTCTATTGAGATTAAAAATATTATGAGTCGGGTCACAGGTAATAATATTTCCAATATACAAGGCTTAATTCAAGCTAATGGCACAGCCAATATATTCCTAATAAATCCCAATGGAATATTATTTGGCCCCAATGCTCAACTCAATATTGGAGGGTCTTTTATTGCGAGTACCGCCAATAGTATTATCTTTGATCAAGGTGGGGAATTTAGTGCCACCAATCCCCAAGCACCGCCCCTATTAACCGTGAATGTTCCTATCGGGTTACAACTAGGAAATCAACCCGGTGCTATTACCAATCAATCCCAGGCTTTAGGCATAGGAATTGATGGGAATAGTACGAAAACTGGATTACAAGTCCAACCCGGTCAAAATATTAGTTTAATCGGGGGAGATGTGATTTTAAATCAAGGTTATCTGACCGCTTTTAATGGTAGAATCGAATTAGCAGCCCTAAAAAATGGCACTTGGTCTTTACAACCCCAGGCGGAACAATTCAACTCTCCTAATCTTCAATTCGGCTCAATTCAATTATTCCGTCAAAGTCAAATTGATACCAGTGGAGCCGGAGGGGGATTAATTACCATCCAAGGAGGAACGGTTTCCCTCACCGATAGTTCTCGGATTCTTTCTAATACTTTAGATACCCTAAATGGGGCTGGAATCCAAATTCAAGCCGAACAATTTCAATTAGATAATCGTGCTTTTATCTCCTCCTCCACCATTGGCACAGGAAACGCCGGAAATATTAATATTAAAGCCAAAAATTCCATTGATTTAGTCGGCACTCAACCCCTATCCTTCATTGAACAATTATTATCCGAACAGTTTAGTCCCTCAAATCTTTTTGATGGTATTTTTAGCGTCAGTGTGGGTGCAGGAGCCGCGGGAGATGTCACCCTAGAAACTCCCCAACTCCAGATTATGAATGGGGCGACGATTTTAACTCCCACCGTGGGGGTGGGGTCGGGGGGAAATATTAACCTCTTGGCCTCAAAATCCGTTGATATTACTAACGGTTCCATTGTCGTCACCGGAACCATTAGCCCGGGCAATTCGGGAGATATTAATATTTTTACCCCCCAATTGCGCGTCCTGCAAGATGGATATATCATCACCAGTCCGGGGCTTTCCGGGGAAGGTCAGGGGGGCAATATTACGGTAAATGCCGATACCGTGGAACTGCGGGGGGTGAAATCGGGCGTCGCTTCCCCGGGGGGATTATTTACCGCCACCCTGGGCACTGGAGGCGCGGGGGATATCACGATTAATACCCGAGAACTTAGCGTTGCCGAAGGAATGCAGGTTTCTGCCTCGGCTGCGGGGGCGGGGAAAGGGGGCAATTTAACCGTGAATGCGGCATCGGTGCAACTGCGGGGAGTGTCCCAGGATGGGCGGTTTTTGAGTGGGTTATTTACCTCATCTTCCCTGTTAACCGTCCAGGGACAAAAAGGCACCGCACCCGCCGGGGATTTAACGGTGAATACTCAACGGTTGGTGGTGCAAGACGGGGCTCAAATTTCGGCGGCCACTGGCGGGGAAGGGGCGGCAGGAAATTTAACCCTCAACGCCTCGGACTCAATTGATGTGGTGGGGTTTGCCACCAATATTGACAAATCCGTAGAAGCTGTTTCCTTTGGAACCATTGGGGATGGTATTGTGCCTAGTGCCATTGAGTCGAATACCAGTGGGGCGGGCAGTGCGGGGGATTTGCGGATTAATACGGGACAGTTAACGGTGCGAAATGGGGCGGAAATTGGGGTGCGGGGAACCAATGAAGGAGCCGCGGGTAACTTGGAAATTCGGGCGGATAGGGTTTTCTTGGATAATGACGGAACCATTAGCGCCGCCACGGTCGCCGGAACCGGGGGGAATATTCGGTTACAGGCGCAAAGGGTAGAA
Organism: Candidatus Obscuribacterales bacterium; assembly: GCA_036703685.1. Taxonomy (GTDB): domain Bacteria; phylum Cyanobacteriota; class Cyanobacteriia; order Cyanobacteriales; family Microcoleaceae; genus Planktothrix. The sequence continues at coordinate 422 of DATNRE010000119.1, read as the reverse complement.
CTGCGACGGGATAGCCAAATTACCACCAATGCCAGCAACGCCGATGGGGGAAATATTACCCTAGGAACCTCTAATTTAGTCGCTTTGGAAAATAGTGATATTACGGCGAATGCTCAGGCGGGGAAAGGGGGACAGGTGATTATTAATGCTCAAGGGGTGTTTGGAACCCGGTTTCGAGAATTTCAGACTCCCCAAAGTGATATTACCGCCACCAGTGAGTTAGGGGCGGCATTTAGTGGGGCGGTAGAAATTAGTAGTCCAGAAGTTGACCCCAGCGCCGGGTTAGTCGAGTTACCGAGTAATTTGGTTGACCCCACGACCTTAATTGCGACTCGCTGTTCGGGAAATGAACAAAATCAATTTGTGATTACTGGACGGGGGGGTTTACCCGTGAGTCCTAATGATGCTTTGGGGTCTGAACC
>DATNRE010000118.1:0-4051 GCA_036703685.1 Candidatus Obscuribacterales bacterium | reverse complement strand
GTTACCATCGTATGGACTAGCTTCACCCTTAATCTTTGTATGCCTTACGATTGGCGTACTGCTATGGGTGAGTAATTCTAATCCATCTTCTGTACTGAAACACCAATTTCTGTTGCCTACTGTTCTCCAGTATTTGTCTTTATTGATGTTCCCTTTTCCCCTCGTTCTTGCCCATGTTCTCAACTTGTTATAGGTTAGTTTATCTGCTTTTGAAAAAGTTTTTTTACTAACCACTGTTGAGTAATAGTTTGACCAGCCTCTAATAATTGGATTTAGCTTACTAATTAAGGCAGCTTGTGGGGCAGTCTTATGGGAATCTATTACTTCAGCTATTTTGACAAGATGAGTTTTGATTTTGGATTTTGAGGGTGTGATTAATGTATTAAAACCTAGCGGTGTTCCATTTGTGGTTTTTGCACAACGGTAGATACCCGTTTTGTGTTGTTGAATGTGGAATCCTAAGAACTCAAACCCAACATTTTCTTCAATTTTATTGAGAGTGTGGGTTAATTTTGTTTTACTTGGTTTTAATTCCAATCCCATGTCATTTAACCAATCAGAAATTATCTCTTGACACTTTTTGACTACGTTTAAATCCTCATGGATTATCACAAAGTCATCGGCGTAACGGATTAAACTCAGGGATTCACGGTTATGCCGTTTGCCTCCTTTTAGAGTTTCAGCGTATTGCTTAACTCTTTCTTCCATACCGTGTAGGGCAATATTCGCAAGTAAGGGTGAAATAACCCCGCCTTGTGGTGTACCATCATTAGTAGGAAAAAGTTCTTTTCCGTCCATGTACCCTGCTCTTAGCCACACTTGAATTTGACGGCTTAAGGTAGGGTATGTGTGTATTTTGGAGATTAACGCTTTGTGGTTTATGCGGTCGAAGCATTTGGCAATATCAGCATCCAGCACATATTTTTGCTTTTTATTGATACTTAGATATATTGCATCAATCGCATCATGGCATGAGCGTCCTGGTCTGAAACCATAACTGTTTGGCTCAAATTTAGCCTCCCATTCTGGTTCTAACGCTAGTTTTACTAACGCTTGCAATGCGCGGTCATTAATTGTGGGTATCCCTAATGGACGGGTTTCGGTTGTACCAGGTTTGGGAATATTAACTCTACGAGTTGGTTTTACCTTATTGGTTAACTTTAATCGTCCTACAAGGCTCATACGTTGCTTCGGGGTCAGAGATTTAATTCCATCCACGCCTGCCGTATTTTTTCCTGGGTTATCTTGTGTTACCCGACGAACCGCAATACATTTGGCACTCCAGGAATTAATCAGGGTCTTTTGAAGTTTACGAACTGCTTTAACATCGCCTCGTTCACTCGCTCGAAATATTCGCTTTTGCAACTTGAACGTCAATCTTTCAGCTTTGCGCCAATTGATTTCGTTCCATTCCACCGTCTGATTTTTGTTCAGCGTTTTAGACATATACATTGCTACTTGTTCTATTTCTTTGGAATTACCGAGTATCTGTCAGCATATCCTTGTCATTACAACAAGGCATTCGCTTTTGATACCATCCTTTCCCTACATATCATTCGTTAGCTACTTACTGGACGCACGACCTCTCCAGAGATATATAGGGGTTACTTCGTTCCGATTACACATTTGTTTGAAGTCTTTAGCGTGATGCTATCCACCGGGTTTTTTGGGCGGTGCTTATAAGTCGTTAAGAAATACGCTTATGCCCTATCCTTGCCTTTTGGCTTGGTGTTAATCAAGATTGTTCTTGATTTAGCCATTACACCATCACAACTAACGATGGTTCAGACACATCTTTGCTTTCGCTACGCATGGACTTCTTGCTCGGTAGTTACCGGATTTGGCTACCAGTAGTTCTACCTTTTAACCCCGCTTTAATCTGTTGGTTGCTACCCAATCAAACTAGGGGTTATGCTTTCACCTCAGCACTTGAGGGATGGGACTTACTGCACGGCAATTCACCCATAAATGTAATCAGTTGTCACTAACTGTCTAAGCAGTTAGGCTAACCGTCCCATAAGCCTTTCAGCTTATTTTAGGTTAAACGAATCGCACTTCATAGAGTTGTTTGTACTCCTCTAAACTTTTAATATGAGCATTCTGGGAAAACTCTGGTGTGGGTTGAAACAACCGATTTTCTTGCAGAATGGATTCTATCGTAGGTTGTGACATAATCAGTAATCAGTCATCAGGGATCAGTTATCAGTGTAAGAGTTAAGAGTTAAGGGTTAAGAATAGGCTTGATAATTCTTAACTTTATTGATTACTGATTAGGCTGCATAGGCATTTATCGCTTATAATTTAGCGAACGAGGACGCTGGCACTGCTTATATATAAAGATTTTTCAATCAGAAACTTAGACGCTTAACCGCTTACTGATTACTGTTTACTGATTACTAATTATGGAAATGATTGGTCAACTGTTAGATCGAAGATACCGCATCGTTCAAGTCCTTAGTTCAGGAGCTTTTGGACAAACCTATTTGGCTGCGGATACCCGACGTCCGGGGCATCCCCAATGTGTGGTCAAACAATTGCGTCCACCTAATAATAATTCTAATACTTTAAAGACCGCATTACGATTATTTCGCCAAGAGGCAGAAATTTTAGAAAGGTTGGGAAAACATGATCAAATTCCCCAATTATTAGCTTATTTTGAAGATCATAATCAATTTTATTTGATTGAAGAATTTGTGAGTGGACAGCCTCTGATGAAAGAGTTAGTTCCCGGGGTTCCTTGGTCAGAAGAACAGGTGATTTTATTAATCGAAGATATTTTAGAAATTTTAGTCTTTGTCCATGATAATCAAGTGATTCATCGGGATGTCAACCCTTCTAATTTAATCCGTCGTAAATCCGATCAAAAATTAGTATTAATTGATTTTGGTTCCGTTAAAGAAGTCAGTAACCGACTCGCCGATGGCAATGGTCAAGGATTACGAACCATCGCCACGGGAACTCCCTTTTATATGCCTATTGAACAGTTCCAAGGTCATCCTCAATATAATAGTGATATTTATGCCGTGGGGATGATTGCTATTCAAGCCATTACGGGGTTAGAAGCTTCAGATTTACCTAAGTTACAAGATCCAAATTTATCAAGTACCGGAGAATTGAGTTGGCAAAGTTATGCCAAAGTGAGTGCGGGATTAGCCCAAGTGATTGATAAAATGGTACACCCTTATTATAGCAAACGCTATCTAAATGTCATTGATGTTTTAGACGATTTAAGAAAGGCGACGGGACGTTCAGGATTTAATATTAATAAGTTAAAAAACTTTCCGGTTTACCAACAGGAAAAGCTACCGATTCCTTGGCCCAAAATAGGCGCCATCACGATCACGGGATTAGTGGGTTTAATTGTGATTTTTGGGTTAATTCAAGTTTTAAATCGTCCCAGTCCCTTGAAAGCTGAAAATACGTTTAAAAAAGGCATAGAAAAATCCGAGGCTGGGGATACAAAAGGCGCGATTAGATTATTTACTCAGTCGATTAAATTCAATCCCAATAATCCCGAGGCCTATCATAAACGGGCTAATTCCTATTATGATTTAAAGGAATATAAACAAGCCTTAGAAGATTATACAAAAGCGATTGAACTCGACCCAAACTATGTAAATGCTTATTTTAATCGAGGGTTAACCCGTTATGATGTGAAAGATTTATCGGGGGCTTTAGCGGATTTTAACCAAGTTTTAAAACAACAACCACAGGATGGAGAGGCTTTTTATAAAAGAGGTTTAATTCATTATGACTTAAAAGATTATGCCGCCGCCATTCAAGATTATAATACGGTTTTACGACTGCAACCCAAACAAAGTAAAGTCTATCGCGCGAGAGGAACTGCCTTAGTCAAATCCGGGGATTTACAATCAGGAATGGCCGATTATACTGAAGCAATTCGCCTAGAACCTAAGAACCCTATCGGATATTATGATCGCGGTCGGGCGAGATTTCATTTAGGCGATTATCAAGGAGCTTTAGCGGATTATAATACGGTCTTGCAAATTGATCCGAATAATTCGGAAGCCTACGCTAATCGTTGTAGTGT
>DATNRE010000117.1:0-3680 GCA_036703685.1 Candidatus Obscuribacterales bacterium | reverse complement strand
GTTGTTCCGGTTTTAAATACGTTTTTAGAAGATGAAGGATTGAAGATTAAAAATCGATTTAAGAAACTAGGTTTATAAGGCAATTTTTAGATAATTAATATTGACTTTATATTGAATTTATGCGGATTCATAATCTAGGTTTGATCCCCCCTAACCCCCCTTAAAAAAGGGGGAAAAAGATATTAAAGTCCCCCTTATTAAGGGGGATTTAGGGGGATAAAATATTAGGGTAAAATAGATAAATGATCAGAGTATTTGTAACCGGTGGAACAGGGTTTATTGGGGCGAATCTAGTTCGATGTTTATTAGAAAATGGTTATGAAGTTCGGGCTTTAGTTCGTCCTGAGAGTAACTTAGATAATCTGAAAAATTTAGACGTTAAAATTGTTCAAGGAAGTTTAATTGATTCTAACTTATCTCAATCTTTAAAAGGTTGTCAAGTTCTGTTTCATTGTGCCGCCCATTATTCCCTTTGGCAAAAAGATAAACCCTTATTAGAACAATATAATATTATCGGAACTCGTAATATTTTAGCCGCCGCCCGACAAGCGGGAATTGAACGAACTGTTTATACCAGTTCCGTTGCTGCAATTGGAGTAAAACCCGGAGTTGCTGTTAATGAAACCTATCAAAGTCCGGTAGAAAATTTAGTAGGATATTATAAAAAATCAAAATATTGGGCAGAACAGGAAGCCCAGAATGCAGTAAAATTAGGTCAGGATATTATAATTGTTAATCCCAGCACGCCCATTGGCCCTTGGGATATTAAACCCACACCCACCGGGGATTTAATTTTACGCTTTCTACGCCGACAAATGCCCGCCTATGTGAATACTGGATTAAATTTTATTGATGTTAGAGATGTTGCTCAAGGTCATTTACTCGCCTTAGAAAAAGGCAAAACGGGAGAACGTTATATTTTAGGTCATCAAAATTTAACCTTAAAACAATTTTTAGATTTATTATCAGAAATAACCGGATTCCCCGCCCCCACAAAAACTCTCCCAGTTTGGCTTCCCTGGGGCATTGCTTGGGTCGATGAAATGATTTTAGCTAATTTAGGAAAAAAACCTTATATTCCCTTAGATGGCGTTAGAATGTCCAGACAACCTATGTATTATAATGCTTCAAAAGCGGTTCAAGAATTGGGTTTACCTCAATCTCCAATTAAAACCGCCTTGAAAGATGCCGTTAATTGGTTTATGTTAACAGGTACGGGCGGGTTCAGTCAGATCTTTTTTGATGAATCCAAATTTTGATAAACTCGCCCCTATAAATCCGTGAAATCTGTGATCTAAAAGGAGAAAAATGGCCATTCAAATTGAACAAGCAATCACCGTTGGTAAATATTTATTCATGCAACGGTTAATGGGGCGAAAAAAATTCCCCCTGGTGTTGATGTTAGAACCGTTATTTCGCTGTAATTTAGCCTGTTCTGGCTGTGGAAAAATTCAACATCCTAAAGAAATTCTCAAGCAAAATTTAAGCCCAGAAGATTGTTTTAAAGCCGTCGAAGAATGTGGCGCGCCCGTGGTTTCAATTCCTGGGGGTGAACCTTTATTACATCCCCAAATTGATCAAATTGTTGAGGGGTTAGTCGCTCGGAAAAAATTTGTTTATCTATGTACCAACGGAATTTTACTCGAAAAAAGTTTAGATAAATTTAAACCTTCTCCCTATCTAACCTTTAGTGTGCATTTAGATGGATTAAAAGCAGATCATGATCGCTATGTTGATCGAGAAGGTGTTTTTGACATCGCAGTTCAAGCGATTAAAATAGCAAAATCAAAAGGATTTAGAGTCACAACTAATACAACGGTATTTGCCGGAACTCAGCCCGAAACAATGCAGAAATTCCTTGATTTTCTGGAAAGTTTGAATTTAGATGGGATGATGATTTCTCCGGGTTATAGTTATGAATGGGCTCCCGACCAAGAACATTTCTTAAAACGTGAACAAACCCAAGCCTTATTCCGTGAAATTCTATCGCCCTATCAATCAGGTAAAAAGAAATGGAATTTTAACCATAATCCTTTATTCCTAGATTTTTTAATGGGCAAAGAAGACTATGATTGTACCCCCTGGGGCAGTCCAAGTTATAGTGTTTTAGGATGGCAAAAACCCTGTTATTTATTAAATGAAGGGTATTATTCCAGCTATCAAGAATTATTAGAAAAAACCGACTGGGAAAAATACGGAAAATCCAGTGGTAATCCTAAATGTGTAGATTGTATGGTTCACTGTGGTTATGAACCCACGGCGGCGGTAGAAGCGATGAAACTGGAAAATATGGGCCGTTCCCTGGGGGCTTTGTTTTAATCAGATCTAATCACCGTCATAAATACACCCTCGTTTACGCACCCCTCCTTTTTCCCTAAATTGCCCCTACTGATGGGGTTACATCCCCAAATCAGCCTCAGTCCCACTTTAGGAATTCTAAGAAGAATGTAAAGATTTGTTAATTTAGGGCATTTTGTAAAATAGACTACAGAATGTTCTGGTATATTAGAAATTGAAGACCAAAACAGCCTCTTACTTTTTAGGCTATTCATTCAGGAGAAACAAATTATGGGTACTCAAGATCAAGCTCGGGCTTTAATGATGGGTCGTCACCACACCATCAAAAATCGTCAACAGTCCTTACTCAACCGGGTTTCCGATCAAGTCGGTGCTGAACCTGGCGATATCTCAACGATTCAAGGCAAACCTAGCGCCCATTCGGCCAGCAGCTATGACCGCAGCAACGCGGCTATGAGTTAGGAAGATTAAGAATTGCAATCTTTCTTCATATTTTAGTTAAGCAAATTTTACTTCAAACACCTTTCAATTTTAAACACAGGAGACACGAATTATGGATACTCAAAATCAAGCTCGGGCCTTAATGATGCGTCATCATCAAGTAATTAAAAACCGTCAACAATCGATGTTGAATCGAGTTTCTGACGAAGTAGGTACGGAACCCGGTGATGTTTCAACGATTCAAGGTAAACCAAGTGCCAATTCTGTCAGTAATTATGACCGTGGCAACGGCATGATTTAGGCGAGTTGAATAGAATATTAAGCTCAAAAAAACCTTTCAATTTTAAACACAGGAGAAACAAATTATGGATACTCAAAATCAAGCTCGGGCTTTAATGATGCGTCATCATCAAGTGATCAAAAACCGTCAACAATCCTTACTCAACCGAATCGCGGATGAAGTCGGCATTGAACCCGGAGATTATCGGACAACAATTCAAGGTAAACCGACAGACAGCGCGAGCAACTATGACCGCAGTGGCTCGTCCATGAGTTAATTGAGTTGTTATTAAGATAACTGTAAATTCACCATGAATCAATCAATGCCCCCGCTTTGCTCCAGCAAGTGGGGATATTTTTATGGTTGACGGTTGAGGTAAAAATTAGTTAAGTAGGGCGATCGCTCAATGATATAATAGGCCAATATTCCCTGTAAATAAGCAAACTGCTCCGTTAATAATCCCCGATAGAAACCAGGTTTCTAATAATTTTAACCGACAAAATCACTTAATTAATAAGTCAATTCCCATGGAGGAAAAGTGATGGAATTTGCCACAATTAATTTATCGACTCCTCTACAATTAACAATTGATTTAACGGACGAGCAGTTTTTTGAGTTATGTCAAAACAATCGAGATTTAAAATTTGAACGGACTGCATCA
>DATNRE010000116.1:0-1661 GCA_036703685.1 Candidatus Obscuribacterales bacterium | reverse complement strand
TATTTGCTACAAAATTATGCAAGCCAGGAACTGTTAAATCAAATACTTCTTCTTCTCCATCAGGTATAATTGAAATTATTTCATCCCAGTTAATATCACTATTTTCTATAGTAGAACCAGGTAAGGCAATAGGACAACTTCCATTTAACTCATCCAGTCTTTTCCAACCCTGAATTGTTAAGAATTTGTGATTAGCTGTGGCTTTAATTTTTCGCCCCAGTCGAGTTGTTAAGGTAAATACAGGTTTTATACCTGTAGAAAAGGCATTACTCACAATTCCTATTTCTAGCTTCATTGTTTTTTCATTTAATGCCCAAACTGGAAAACCAGATTTACCGATTAATTGTTTAATGGGTACTTGTAATCCAGTATCTGCTAATGTGACTAAACTATCACCTGTTAAACAACCAGATTCTCTTAAATCCGATAACATCGGTCGTTTATTAGTACGAGATTCAATGCTTCGACTTAATTGGGATAGGGCAATTACAGGCACACTTAATTCTCTGGCTAATCCTTTTAATGACCGGGTAATTCTCGATAATTCCTGCACTCGATTATCACTAGCACCTTCCATTAATTGTAAATAATCGATTAAGATTAAGCCTAATACCCCCCCATTTTCGGCTTGCAATCTTCGGGCTTTAGAACGCATTTCTGTAACGGTAATATTGGGGGTATCATCAATAAAAATGGGTAATTCTGCTAAGGAACTAATTGCCATGGTTAAAGGTTCCCATTCCGATTGACTAATTCTACCTGAACGAATGCGGTTACTTTCTATTTTTGCTTCGCTGGATAGGAGTCTTTGGACTAATTGCCCTTTCGACATTTCCAAACTAAAAACGGCAATGGGGAGTTTTTGACCCTTAGCAATATTATGTCCTAAACCGACCGCAAAACTCGTTTTTCCCATTGACGGCCTACCCGCAATAATAATTAAATCCGACCGTTGAAAACCTCCCGTCATTGCATCTAAATCATAAAATCCGCAGGGAATACCGGGCAGTGCAATTCCTTCATTGCGGTCTTCAATTTCTTGGAAGGTATCAATTAAAGTTTCTCCAATTGATACTAAATCCTGTTGGGGTCGAACTTGGGAAATATTAAAGATTTGTTGTTCGGCTTTATCGAGAACGGTTTCTAAATCTTGGCTAGTATCATAAGCTAATTCAATAATATTATGTCCACCGGTAATCATACTGCGACGGATTTTTTTATCTAAAATTAATAAGCCATATTGATCAATATTAACCGCCGAAACCGTGCGATCTACCAGTTGAGTTAATTTTAATTGTCCCCCCACTTGTTCGAGTAAATTTTGATCCGCTAACCAAGTAGCAACGGTCATTAAATCCGTGGGTTTTCCTTGAAAATGTAGGGTTAAAGTTGCCCGATAAATAATTTGATGGGATTTGAGGGCAAAGGATTCTGGTTGTAATAATTCTGCTACCCGACTAATGGCTTCTGGATCGAGAAGAATGCCCCCTAAAATGGCTTCCTCTGCTTCTATATTTTGCGGGGGAAGGCGATCGCTAATACTGGAAAATTGAGGTTCATTCATCGGATGAGTTAGTTAATAAGCCGATTAGATTATTTTATGTTAAAATCTATTATATAATAATTAATCATTTTAAACAATGCTTATGCAATCCAAGACC
>DATNRE010000115.1:0-7036 GCA_036703685.1 Candidatus Obscuribacterales bacterium | reverse complement strand
CAGCAGTGCGGCAGCATGGAGCGACACCATAAAAGCAATGGTGATCCAGTCGGGCTTATATTGAGGTGAAGTTGCAATCGTCATGAAGAAACGAAAATTCGAGCTTTTTTTTTAACGAAAGAGTCCTATTGGCGTCATAATATCCACCGCCCACAAATTGATTGAGTTCAGTGATGATATCTAGCATCGAACAGCTAAAAGAAGCAGAACAGGAACTATTTCCGATTTTTTCTGGTATTGACACACAGGTCAAGCATAATCTTAAACGAGTTTTAGATTCCTTCCGTCGCTACCGAGTTGGAACTCACCACTTTGCAGGCGTTACAGGCTATGGCCACGATGATTTGGGACGTCAAACCTTAGATCAAGTCTTTGCTGAGATTATGGGGGCCGAATCGGCTGCGGTACGAGTGCAGTTTGTTTCTGGAACCCACGCCATCACCTGTGCCCTATTTGGCTGTTTGCGTCCTGGGGACGAACTGCTGGCGGTAGCTGGCGCCGCCTACGATACCTTGGAGGAGGTGATCGGTGTGCGCGGTCAAGGTCAAGGTTCATTAATGGACTTTGGTATATCTTACCGCCAATTGGATCTCACTGCCGCAGGAAAAATTGATTGGGAGGGTTTACAGTCGGCAATAACGGCTAAAACCCGGATGGTTTTGATTCAGCGTTCCTGTGGCTATTCCTGGCGTTTGAGTTTATCGATTGATGAGATTGAGAACATTGTTAATATTGTTAAAAAACAGAATCCCAATACTATTTGTTTTGTAGATAATTGTTATGGAGAATTTATTGAAACCCGAGAACCAACGGCTGTGGGTGTGGATTTAATGGCGGGTTCTTTAATTAAAAATCCCGGGGGAACGATTGTGCAAGCGGGGGGTTATGTTGCCGGGCGGGAAGATTTAGTTGAAGCGGCAACTTGTCGATTAACAGCACCCGGAATTGGCAGCAGTGGCGGGGCAACTTTTGATCAAAATCGGATTCTTTTTCAAGGGTTATTTTTAGCGCCTCAAATGGTGGGAGAAGCAATTAAGGGAAGCCATTTAACGTCTTATGTTTTTAATCAATTAGGATATCCGGTTAATCCTTTACCGTTTGAAAAAAGAAGGGATGTGATTCAAGCTATTGAGTTAGGTTCTCCTGATAAATTAATTGCCTTTTGTCGGGCGATTCAACAATATTCTCCGATTGGTTCCTATCTTGAACCCGTACCCGCAGAAATGCACGGATATGAAAGTCATTTAGTGATGGCGGGGGGGACTTTTATTGATGGGAGTACCTCGGAATTTTCCGCCGATGGGCCGTTAAGAGAACCTTATATTGTGTTCTGTCAAGGGGGAACCCATTGGACACATATTGCTTTAGCATTAGAAGCCGCGATTGAAGCCGTGGGACAGGTTTAAATCCAGAAACTGGGTTTTTTCCTAATCTTTCGGTTGCTAACAAAGATTTCTACAAAAACCCGGTTTCTAATTCTAGTGGGTGCTCAGAAACCGGGTTTTTTCTCAATCTTTTGGTTTCTAACAAAGCTATCTACAAAAACCCGGTTTCTAATTTGGGGCGGGTTTTGTTAGAGGGTTTGTGAATATCAAATATCTGGGAGAACCTGCCCCTACGGATAGAAAATAGTAGTTTTCATATTTTTAAATTGATCGCCTATAATAGAAATATTTAATTCCCTAATTATATCACGGATGCGATGACTACAGTTATTCAAGCTCAACTGACTTTAGAGGAGTTCCTTAAACTTCCAAAAACTAAACCTGCTTCAGAATTTATTCAAGGAAAAATTATTCAAAAACCTATGCCTCAAGGTGAACATAGTGTACTTCAAGGTGAACTCTGCAAATCTATTAATCAAATTGCTAAAAGTCAGAAAGTAGCTTATGCTTTTCCAGAATTACGTTGTACTTTTGGAGGAGTATCTATTGTTCCAGATGTTACAGTATTTCGATGGGAAAGAATTCCTTTATTACCATCGGGAAGAATTGTTAATCGCTTTGAAATTAATCCTGACTGGTCAATTGAAATACTTTCTCCTGAACAAAGCCAAACTAAAATTTTAGGTAAATTATTGCATTGTTTAAGTCATGGGACTGAGTTGGGATGGTTAATTGACCCAGAAGCAGAAAGTGTTTTAGCCGTATTTCCAGGTCAAAGAGTTGAATTATATCAAGGTGGAGAAAAATTACCTATTTTAGCCGGAATTGAGTTGGAATTAACAACGGATATGGTTTTTAGTTGGTTGAATTTGAGTTAAATTGAAAAAAGCGATCGCTAACAATGCGGAATTATGTTTAAATAGAAAATATCTGAAATAATACTCAAGGGATATCTGCGTCAGGACTTACGCACAAGACCAAAGAAACCGGGTTTCTGGCCCTAATTTTGCGGATGAAATCGGTGATTTATCGTTCAGAAACCCGGTTTCTGAGTAATTACTATGGGTTTTAAAGGTTATAAAATAGGAGAATTTAACCCTAGGGATAATCTCGCAAATTATAAATTATCAAAAACTGGGTTTCTCCATAAATCTCTATTCTTGATGATAAAAACCCAGTTTCTATTAACCCTTACAATTGAATTTCCGCCCTCACCATTGGTTCACCAATAATCATATTTAAGGTAAAACCTAATTGCTGACAAATATTCTGCATAATCCGATTATCACTGAGAATTTCAGCAAAAATTAGAGGCATTTTCTCTTGACGGGCAATATTCAGTAATTGGCGCAATAACTCCGTACCAATTCCCTGACGTTGGTAACTATCACTCACCAGTAAGGAAAATTCCACCTCATCGTTACCATAGCCTTTACTTAGTCGTCCGACCCCAATAATTTGGCGCTCTCCAGTTTCCGGGTGTTGATATTCGGCAACTAAGGCCATTTCCCGGTCATAATCAATAAAACACAGCCGCGATAAGCGCTCATGGGTGACGCGGGAACTGAGTTTCACCAGATGAGCATAGCGTAAATAAACACTTTCCTCCGATAAACTTTCATCGAACTTGACCATCAAGGGTTCATCTTCCGGGCGGATGGGCCGAATGGTAATCGCCATGCCTTTTTGGGATGTCCAATGGGTAATATATTGCCGAGGGTAGGGGCGAATGGCCGGTTTTGGTAAATCCTCGGGTTTGGTGTCGGGGGAATGTAAGACGACTCGGGCATCTAAGGCGATTAACTCATTTTCCGAAGCTAATAATGGGTTAATGTCAATCTCTTTAATCCAAGGTTGCTCAACCACCAAATTTGAGAACCGGACTAATAACTGTTTGAGGGCTTCCATATCGACTGAATGCCGTCCCCGCACCCCTAACAGGGCTTTATAAATTTTGGTTTGTTCCATCATCCGCCGGGCAAGGGTCGTATTTAACGGAGGCAAGGCTAAAGCCCGATCTTTGAAGACTTCGACTAATTGCCCACCCATGCCAAATAACAACACCGGGCCAAATTGAGGATCAAGGCTACTGCCAATAATTAATTCATAGCCTTCTAATTTGACCATCTTTTGTACCGTCACTCCTTGGAAGTGTTCAGCCCCCACCTGTTGGGTCACGGAACTTTCAATGGCGCTATAGGCTTGACGGACGGCTTCTGGAGTATCGAGGTTGAGTTTTACTCCGCCCACATCGGTTTTATGGGTAATGGTTTTTGAGAGGAGTTTCAAGACCACTGGATAGCCTAACTGTTCGGCTGAGTTCACGGCGACATCGGGAGTTGAGGCGATATAGGTTTGTACGGTGGGTATGCCATAGGCTGAAAGTAGACGTTTGGATTCAAACTCCGTTAATAGGGTGCGACCTTCGGATAAAACCGAGTCAATTAGATGTTGTACACAATCACAAACCAGACTATCATCCTCACTCGCCTTGGGTAAACTCGGAGTTTCATACAACCCTTTTAGATTATAGGTGTAGCGCCACATATAGTTAAACATCCGTACCGCCGAGTCGGGATAGGCGAAGGTGGCGATATTGGCCTGATTGAGAATTTTAATCCCCGATTCCACATCCGCGCCCCCCATCCAACTGGCTAAAATTGGTTTATTGGGCATTTTCAAACAACGTTCTTTCAACTGTGCCGCCGTTTTCCCCGGATCGGTCATGGCTTGAGGAGTTAAAATCACTAAAATACCATCACTATTGGGATCTTCGACTACGATATCAAAGGCTTTAGCATAGCGTTCCGGGTCAGCATCCCCTAAAATATCAATGGGGTTATCATGGCTCCACTGGGGCGGTAACACTTGATTTAGGGCTTCCAGGGTTGTACTCGAGAGTTGGGCGAGGGTGCCTCCTTCCCCAATTAGGGTATCGGTGGTTAATACCCCAGGCCCTCCGGCATTGGTTAAAATGGTGAGCCTGGGCCCTTTGGGTCGGGGTTGTTTACTCAGAAGTTCGGCAATGGAGAACAAATGGGCAATATGATACACCCGCAGGATGCCACAACGTGCAAAGGCAGCATCCAACACGTCATCACTTCCGGCTAGAGCCCCGGTGTGGGAGGCGGCGGCTTTGGCGGCGGCTGCGGTGCGTCCCGCCTTAATCACAATAATCGGTTTAGTCAGGGCGACTTCCCGGGCTGCGGATAAAAAAGAGTGGGCGTCCCCGATAGATTCCATGTAGATAACGATACTTTTGGTCTGGGGATCGTTGCCTAAATAATAGATTAAATCTCCCCAACCAATATCTAACATCGAACCGATGGAAACGAAGGCACTAAACCCAACATTTTCTCGGAAACTCCAGTCTAAAATCGAAGTACATAAAGCCCCACTTTGACTAATAAAACCCACACTTCCCGGTTTTGCCATGGCATTCGCAAAGGTGGCATTAAGTCCGGTTAAGGGATTCATTAATCCTAAACAGTTGGGGCCGATAATTCTAATTTTATTGGCTCGCGCAATTTGTAAAACTTTCTGTTCTAATTCTATACCTTTAGGGCCGATTTCCTTAAATCCAGCCGATAGAATAATTACCCCCTTAACCCCGACGGCGGCACATTCCTCCATCACCCCAGGAACACTAGGAGCCGGGGTAGCAATAATGGCTAAATCAACGGGTTCTGGAGTATCTTTAATACTAGGATAGGCCTTAATTCCTAAAATACTATTGCGATGGGGATTCACGGGAAAAACCATCCCGCCAAAGGGACTACTAATCAAATTCCACAGTAGAGTTCTCCCCACACTATTTGGCTTTTCTGTGGCCCCAATCACCGCCACGGTTTTAGGGTTAAAAATTGCATTCAGAGACTGATGTTCGTAGCGTAAGACATCATGGGCGGGGTCAGAAATTCGAGTTGTTGTGGCTACCATAGAAATCAGTTATCAGTTATCAGTTATTAGTTATCAGTGTAAGAGTTAATCTATTATAGATCCATGATAAAAGGTTTCTGCCTCTCAAAATAGGGTTTCAATCTTAAATTAATATTAAGTTTATATTAAATTTCAGTAATTTTGTCCCAGAGTGATTCCAAAATCGATAAAAACTATTATGATATGAACGAACATCACAACAACCTGAATCTAAACCGAAACAGGGGGATATATTATTATGGATAAAGTCACAAACATTGATCAACTTGAAGCCCTAATCCAACGGGTGAAAGTCGCCGAACAAAAGTATGCAACCTATACCCAGGAACAGGTAGACTACATTTTCAAAAAAGCGGCACTCGCGGCAAACGCTGCCCGGATTCCTTTAGCAAAAATGGCCGTAGAGGAAACTGGCATGGGGGTTGTAGAGGATAAAGTGATTAAAAACCACTTTGCTTCAGAAATTATTTACAACAAATATAAACATGAAAAAACCTGTGGGGTGATCGAAGAAGACAAATCCTTTGGGTTTCAAAAAATCGCCGAACCCGTGGGAATTTTAGCCGGAATTGTTCCCACCACAAACCCCACATCCACGGCTATTTTTAAAGCCTTAATTGCCCTCAAAACCCGCAACGGGATTATTTTCTCCCCCCATCCCCGGGCCAAAAATTGTACCACCGCCGCAGCTAAAATCGTCCTAGATGCCGCCGTCGCCGCCGGAGCCCCAGAAGATATTATTGGCTGGATTGACCAACCCACCGTCCCCCTGTCCCAAGCCCTGATGCAGCACCCGGACATTAAGCTAATTTTAGCCACCGGAGGGCCGGGAATGGTACGGGCTGCCTATTCCTCCGGTAATCCGTCCCTGGGGGTCGGGGCGGGCAATACCCCAGCCTTAATTGACGATACCGCCCATATTAAAATGGCCGTTTCCTCAATTATTATTAGTAAAACCTTCGATAATGGCATGATTTGTGCCAGTGAACAATCCGTAATTGTGGTCGATTCTGTTTACGAAGAAGTGAAGCAGGAATTTATTTTGCGTGGAGCTTATTTCCTCAATCCCGAAGAACGGGAACGCATGGCCAAGGTTATTTTTGTTAACGGACATTTGAATGGGGAAATTGTCGGTCAACCCATACAAAAATTAGCGGAATTAGCCGGAATTAGCCTTTCCGAAGAAACCCGGGTAATTATTGGAGAAGGGATAGAAGTTGACGAAAATGATCCCTTTTCCCATGAAAAACTTTCCCCCATTTTAGCCATGTATCGGGCTAAGGATTTCGAGGATGCGGTGGTAAAAGCCGATACTTTAGTACAGTTAGGCGGACGGGGACATACGGCTTCTTTGTACACTTCTCCTAACAATATTAACCATATTAAAAAGTTTGAAGATACCGTTCAAACCGCCCGAGTTTTAATTAATACTCCATCTTCCCAAGGGGCAATTGGTGATATTTACAACTTCCGTCTTGACCCTTCTTTAACTTTAGGATGCGGCAGTTGGGGCGGAAATTCCATTAGTGAAAACGTCGAACCTCGGCATTTATTAAATATTAAAACCGTCGCCGAACGTCGGGAAAATATGCTCTGGTTTCGGATTCCTCCCAAAGTCTATTTCAAATATGGATCTTTACCCGTTGCCATTCGAGAATTAGCCGGAAAAGAACGGGCTTTTATTGTTACCGATAAACCCCTATTTGATTTGG
>DATNRE010000114.1:0-2816 GCA_036703685.1 Candidatus Obscuribacterales bacterium | reverse complement strand
ACAGCACCTAATTCTAATTGTCTAAAATAAGGATGAATAACTTCTTTAAGAAATGAGTATTGAGAATGGAAAACGACTCTAGCATAGGTTTCACCATCATGATGATAAACGGTACTCCGAACTGCGGTACAAGCTTCACCAGGTAGAGAAGGAATTTCATCATTAGTTAACCCGCTTAAGGTTTGTAAGAGACGACTTTTACCTTGTCTCATCCGTCCTACAACCCCAATATTTAAAGTATCTCTGGAAAATCGTTCTCTGAGTTTGGATAATGCAGCTAAATTTTCAGAAATGTCATTTTGGAATTGGGAAAAGTTAAGGTTTTGTAACTTTTCTTGGGTAGGGGAATCGTCAATTTTACTTAACAGTTGATGCCGATGTTCTTCTAACCGATAAAGTTCATCCGTGAGATTACGGAGATTAGTTTCTACCTGAGTAATTTTCTGAGACAGGGGTTTCCGCTTATCGAGAATTTGATTAATTTTCGACGTTCTGTCCATCTTTCTTTTTATCAGCTATTTTCTATAACCTTAGCCGTTTATTGATTTTTTGACAATCTTAGCTACAGAAAAAATGAGGGGTTTTCCGATGATATCTGCCAGTTATAGGACTTACCTAGAAACCAGATTTCTCTGATACCTTATTGACACCCCTGAACACAAAAAACCAGGTTTTTTGAACAATCATTAAAAAATCCTCAGTTAACCTGATGGGGTTAATCTGAGGATTTGTAATGGTGCTGAAGCACCGACTATAAAATTTTTAAGCGGGTGATGGGATTCGAACCCACGACATCAACCTTGGCAAGGTTGCGCTCTACCACTGAGCTACACCCGCAACTCATTCACCTTTTCTATCATTCCAAAAATCTTGAGATTTGTCAACCCCTTTCCCAAAATTTTTTAGAACCTCAGAATTTAAAAGGTTTCTGACTACTGTTTCAAGGTTTCCCCGGTTAAAGCTGGACTAGCACTCGCAGATAAAACCGCCGTAGAGTCCACCGTTGTTGCTGCACTTTGCTTAATTTGACGCATTAAATTTGCCATCTCAATCGCATCCATCGCATAGTTCCAACCGTGATTTGCCTTGATTCCGGCTCGTTCTAGGGCTTGCTGCATGGTGTCGGTGGTCAGCACTCCAAAAATCACCGGAACACCCGTTTGAAAAGCCGTGGCTGCGATTCCCTTGGAAACTTCCGCCGAGACATAATCAAAGTGGGGAGTTTGTCCCTTAATTACGGCCCCTAAACAAATAATCGCATCATAGCGACGGGTTAGGGCTAACTGATGAGCCACTAATGGAATCTCAAAACTCCCCGGAACCCAAGCATAATCAACTTGTGTTCCCTGGGGATCGGGATCAATCCCGTGTCGTTTTAAGCAATCCTGACATCCTTCTAAAAGTTTAGTGGTGATCAAGTCATTAAACCGACCAATCACCAGGGCAAACCTTAAGGAGTTTGTCTGGGTAAAATTTCCCTCAAAAACTGCCATTTTTGTTATCCGATCCTTTTTGTTAACAAAAGTTAACAAGTATATAATTTAAGAAATAAACCCATAGGGAATTTTAGGTTAGACCGCTTAAGGCAATTGTCCCAAACCGTCTAACCCTCAATTCCCCTGCTGAATTAAACCACTAGGTAGTTTAAAACACCGACTAAAATCACCAACACGAACCAAAGACCCGAACCCACATAAAGCAAAGGCTTAGATTGGCTCCAGTATTGGGGGGAGGCATAGGCAAAGGGAACGCCCACTACCATGAGAAAAGATAAAATCACCAGTGCCGCAAGGACAGCTTGAAACAGAATTGTTAACATTGTTTTTTCCCAACTTAACTTTGCAGTAAGTACAAATACTGCCGACAGGCTCACCGAATCCTGTTTAGCGGTTTAACTATTAAAACTACCAGAAATTGCCACCCGTGAGAAGGAGTTAAGCAGGGGGAGCAGGGGGAGCAGGGGGAGCAGGGGGAGCAGGGGGAGCAGGGGAGGCAGGGGAGGCAGGGGAGGCAGGGGAGGCAGGGAGAGGGAATATCCTTGATTCCCAACTTTCCTAAAGCAATCCGATGAAATGCAGGGGGCCCTGTCCGGTGATGATTTCTATTAATATGCCAATCATTCCTAACATGGCTAACCGACCATTCCAAACTTCGGCGGTGGTGGTGAGTCCCCATTCCCAACTTTCTTGAGGATACATCTTGGTTTTTTTCCCCGGATGTGCCACATCGGCGAACTTAATATTAGGAGCATCTAGGGCTTCTATTACCATTTCTGCTAAATCATTAATAAATATGGGATGGGTATTTAAAGCCGGAACTCGATGGAATTTTTCAATCCCAGCTTCTTCGGCTAGTTCTCGATATTCCATATCAATTTCTTCTAAGGTTTCGATATGTTCCGATACGAAACTAATGGGAACCACGACTAATTCCTTAACCCCTTCTTTGGCAAGTTCCAGAATTGCTTCCTCGGTATAAGGTTGCAACCATTCCACCGGGCCAACCCGACTTTGATAGGCCAGAACATGGGGGTTAGGACGGTTTAAGGTCTGCATAATTGCCGCCGTGCAACCTTCTATTTCATCCCGATAGGGATCTCCAGCTTCTTCAACATAACTCACCGGAACACCATGGGCACTAAAGAAAATGGGCACTTGTTCCGGCTGTTCACAATGTTCAATTTCCTGGTGAATTAATTCGGTCATGGCCTGTAAATAACCCGGACGACTATACCAAGAAGGAATCACTGTATAATCAATTTTTTGTAAACTCGGATCTTGTTCCCAAAGTTTTTCTAAAACCCGAAAACTGGAACC
>DATNRE010000113.1:0-12628 GCA_036703685.1 Candidatus Obscuribacterales bacterium | reverse complement strand
ATCAGTGGCAATCAATCAACCCTGGATTTTGGTTTTTTACTGTTATTCTACAATTGTATCTGCTCACACCTCTAATTTTTTTAAATTGTAAAAGTAAACCGAGATCAATTTTGGTTCTAGGAATTGTTGTTGGAGTTATTACTAAAATTTTGGGTTTCTATTTGTTAAAAAATCAGTCTCAATGGTTTGGCTTTTTTCTAGGAAACAATATTTTTCTAAGTTACTTTTTTCAATATGGTATGGGACTATACTGGGGAATTATTTACTATCAAAATCAAAATCACTTTAGAATTCGTGATTTTACCTACTCATTCCTTGCCTTTAGCCTGGGATTAATATTATATATTTATCTAGCCTTGACGAAAGTTGATATTGTTTATATGCTAGGATTTGACATCCTATTCACTCCCCTAATGTTTTTAGGATGTTACAGGTTATTTGAATGGTTAAAACAATACAAAGGATATTTATTCTATGGATTAGCTCTGTTATCATTAATGGGACTCTATTCTTATCAGATTTATCTGATTCATCAGCCACTTTTCTTGGTTATTCTTCCTGTTTTTAATCACTTTCTAAGTATAAATTCCTATCTGAAAATTATAATTGCTATCATTGGAATTAGCATCTTGCTGAGTGTCTATTTAATAGGATTTATTCATTTAGAAAAATGGATTAGAAAAATAATTTTAAAGCGATTAAAACCTCTATCTTAGAATAAAAATCATGAATTTACCCCTAATTTCTGTGATTATTCCCACCTATAACCGGGAACAAGTCTTAAGGGAAACCTTAACAGAAGTATTACAACAAACCTATCCTAATTTTGAAGTTTTAGTTGTCGATCAAACCCCAACCCATGAACCCGAAACCCAAGCCTATTTAGAACAGTTAACCCAAGGCGGAAAAATTCAATGGTATCGTTTAGATTGGGCGAGTTTACCCGGGGCGAGGAACTACGCGGTGCGACGTTCCCAAGGAGATATTTTATTATTTATTGATGATGATGTGCAACTCCCAGAAGGATTTTTAATGGCCCATGCTCGTAATTATATCCCCGGAGAAACTACCGCCCCGGAGAAAATTGGCGCCGTTGCCGGACGAGTTTTTGATCGGATGAAATTAAGTGATTCTGGGGGAGAATTAACCATTGAAGATTTACCCCCGGAAGCTCAAGATCCGGGTATTGCTTGGTATCATATTGATTTAGTTCATACCATTAAACCCCAACAAGTTATTTCCGCCCGAGGATGCAATATGTCCTTCCGGCGAGAAATTTTTGAACAATTTGGTTTAACCTTTGATGAACGCTTTAAAGGCAGTGCGGTGCGAGAAGAATCGGATTTTTGTTTAAGAATTAGAAAAACAGGTTATGTTATTTGGTATGATCCCGAAGCCTATTTAATCCATCTCGGAGAAGAAGTTGGAGGCTGTCATGATATGAGTACCCGTTCCATCCAATATCAGATTACCTTTTATCATAATCACTTTTTGATGGGCTTAAAAAACCTAACTCCGGGTCAATGTTTCCGCTTCTTTGCTAAACTATTTGATTGTCATGTTTTAGGACATCCACCCTGTAATAAAAGTGGTTCTCCCCTCAAAATTATTAGTCGTTTCTTCTTTTATAAATTAGGCTTACTTAAAGCATTAGGAACCTGGATCACATCCCTTTGGGATCAAGGACAAATCTACACCCAACAAGACCCTTAACCCGTTGTTGCGCCGTTGTTGCGCTTCAGCGCAAATCTTATAAGAGGGGCTAAAGCCCAACAACCAGCCCAACAACGAGCCAAATAACTGTAAAAACATTAAAAACCTATGAAAATTTTAGTAGCCAGTCATACCTATATTGTGGACTTAAATCGAGAAAAATTTAGGGCTTTAGCCCGTTTAAAACCCAATATAGAAGTAACAATAGTTGTTCCTAAACGTTGGCGACCCGGAGGCGTTCAGAATAAAATTATTGAATCTGAATATTTAGATGAAGGGAATTTTAAAGTAGTTCCCCTTTCTAATTTTAGTGAAAATAATCAAGGTTTACTCACCTTTGGTTTAGATTTAGTCTCTCTCTTGAAAACCTTTAGACCCGATATTATTCAAGTAGAACAGGGTTCTAAAGCCCTGACCTATAGTCAATTGATTACTTTAAATAATCTTTTAGGTTTAAAAGCCAAAAATATCTTTTTTACTTGGTGGAATTTGCCCTATGAATTAAAATTTCCCGTTTCTCTCCTCGAAGCCTATAACCTAAAAAATACCGATGGAATTGTAGTCGGAAATCAAGACGGAAAAGATATTTTACGCCAAAAAGGATATGATAAACCCATTGAAGTCATGCCCCAGTTAGGCATTGATGAAAATTTATTTAAACCCGAACCTCAACCGGAATTAAAAGCCAAATTAGGAATTAAACCCGATGAATTTGTAGTAGGATTTGTGGGGCGTTTTGTTGAAGAAAAAGGATTAATGACCTTAGCCAAAGCCTTAGCCGGATTAAAAGCATATCCTTGGAAATGGGTGTTATTAGGTCGGGGAGAATTGCGATCGCAACTCCTAGAAATAGCCGAACAATTTGGATTTCAAGATCGATTAATCTTAATCGAAAGTGTCCCCCATGATCAGGTACAACGCTATATTAACCTGATGAATACCCTAGTTTTACCCTCCGAAACCACCTACAAATTTAAAACCCTCACCGCCGCCGGGTGGAAAGAACAATTTGGTCATGTTTTAATAGAAGCCATGGCTTGTCAAGTTCCCGTTATTGGTTCCGACTCCGGTGAAATTCCCCATGTGATTGCTGATACGGGATTAATCTTTCCAGAAGGCAATGATCAAGCCTTACAAAACAGCCTAAAACAGTTAATGATAGATCCAGACTTAGCCAAACAATTAGGAGAAAAAGGGTATCAACGGGCTATGACCCACTATACCAATAGGGCACTCGCTCAAGAATTATTAACCTTTTATCAACAATTACTATAAAACCAATAATTGATAATAAATATGACTAAAATTACATTTTTTTTCCCGACCAACCTATTCACTCTCCTGTCCTTTTTGCTCCTTTCTCCCCTCCCCACCCTCGCCCAAGAATCAGAACCCCAAGCTCCAGACCTCAACCCTAAGTTAAACATCGGTGTAGTTCAGCATTTTGGGGCAAAACCCACCGACCAACTGATTCTCAAAGCCCAACCCGGAGATCACTTAACCCTAAAATTTCCCACACCCGAAGGGGAAAAACAACTCCATACGGAGACGGTGATCCTGAAAATGGGAGTTGAACCCCTGCCGGAACCGGAAGTTTCAGAACGAGTGGTGTTGAGTACCCACCGTAGCTATGAAAATGCCGAAGAAGATGCTCAAAAATGGCGATCGCTCGGTTTAGAAGTGGAACTGGCCCAACCCGATCGCTGGCAAGTTTGGGCCAAACGCAGCGTTTATCATACGCCCTTGTTGCGTCGCTGGTTAATCGAGAGTTTACAGGCCCAAGGCCATAAAATTCCCCGGCTGGAAACCCAAGTGCTCACCCAGAAACGGACTCCCTATTGGACGGCGGCGGGATATCGCTACAACCGCAACCAACTAGAGATTACCAGTACCCAGAATGTGATTCAAGTGAGTCAAAAAACCAACGACCCTAAACCTTTGGTTTATGGGGGAAGTTTGCGACTCCAGCCCGACGCCTATGGAACCTATACCCTGGTAAATAACGTGCCGTTAGAGACCTATTTGCGGGGCGTCGTACCCCATGAAATCGGAGCTTGGCCTCCGGCAGCCTCCATCGAAGCCCAGGCGGTTCTAGCGCGAACCTACGCCTTGCGAAACCTGCAAAGGTTTGAAGCCGACAACTATCATCTCTGTGCCAATACGGACTGTCAAGTGTATAAAGGATTAACGGAAGTTTATCCCAGTACGGATCAAGCCATTGATATGACTAAAGGGTTAGTTTTAACCCAGAATAATCAACTCACCGATGCGGTGTATTTTTCCACCAGTGGGGGAGTCACGGCAAATTATAATGATATTTGGAATGGTGAACCCCGGCCCTATTTACAAGGGGTGATTGATGCCCCGAATAAAATTTGGGATTTATCCCAACAAAATTTAGCTTTAGAACCGAATTTTAGAAAGTTTATCAATCTGAAAACTGGATTTAATGAAACCGGACAATTAGATTTTCGTTGGCGGGAAGAAACGTCCCTAGAAGCCATAGCCCAACATCTACGATATTACTTAAAACGTCGTAATCTTCCCCAGGCTAATTTTAAGACCCTTAAAAAAGTTGAGGTGGTGGAGCGATCGCCAACGGGCAGAATTTTGAAAATGGCAGTAACCACGGATCAAGGAGTTTTAGAAATTGCCAAGGATGAAATTCAAAGTGCCTTTTTACCCCCGATTAGCACCCTATTTTATATTGACCCGGTTTATAATCCGAATAAAACCCTCAAAGGTTATGTTTTTGTTGGCGGCGGGTTTGGACATGGAGTCGGAATGAGTCAGACAGGATCATATAACCTGTCAAAATTAGGATGGTCAAGTGAACAAATTTTAAACTTTTACTTCCCAGGAACCCAACTGCAACCGTTAAATTCATCCATGCTGTCGGGGAATTAATTATATTTCTGGAGAATATCGATAAAAAATTCAAAAAGATCGCCATCACTGCTAACCCCGCAAGGGTTGGGCAGCGATGGGATCAACATAATTGAACTTCAAATCGAGAGCAAATTAATATAAATCTTCTTCTTTATTCGTCTCGATCACACAATCAGAAGTGGGGTAAGCTACGCAGGTTAAGACATATCCGTCTTTGATTTGGTCATCATCTAAGAAAGACTGATCGGATTGGTCAACCGTACCCGATTCAATTTTACCTGCACAGGTAGAACAAGCACCGGCACGACAAGAGGAGGGGAGTTCCAGCCCAGCTTCTTCTGCCGCATCTAAAATGTACTCATCATCAGGGACTTCAATTGTATGTTCGCCCTCGGGAGTTTTCAGTGTGACTTTGTAAATAGTAGCCATGTAGTGATCCTCTCATGAATTTCGATAAAAACTCTAAAAATCTCCTATCCCCAGCCCAAGTTTTGATTATCTTTGGTGGGGATTGTAGATTTTCTTCGCCCTCTGATATTACGAGAAAAAGCCAAGGTTGTAAAACCCGATTGGGCTAGGCTTTGAATGGTATTTGTTATCACTTCTTAGGATTACATCTTAATTACTTATATTTAGTTCCAGTGTTGCTCCGATCAGTTATTTTAGGCAAAATTAACCCCACCTCTAACACCGCAAAGGTTTAGGGGTGGGGATCATCAAAAACGTTAAAACTTGAACCTAGATTATAGTTCTTCTTCTTGATGAGTTAGGATCGTGCAATCAGAAGTCGGGTAAGCCACACAAGTTAAAACGAATCCATCGGCAATTTGGTCATCATCCAAGAAATTCTGATCGTCTTGGTTGACGGTACCGGAAACCAGTTTACCTGTGCAGGATGAGCAGGAACCTGCACGACAGGAATAGGGCAGATCAATCCCTTCGTCATCTACTGCTGCGTCCAAGATATAGACATCATCAGCGACGGAAATGGTTTTCTCGCCATCTGGGGTTTTCAATGTGACTTTATAAGTGGCCATGTAGTGTTCCTCTCGTAAATTTCGATAAAAATATAAAAATCCCTTATACAAGTCAAAAGCATTAATGGGCTTTTGGCTGCATTGCAGATTTTTTTCTCCTCTCGATATTAGGAGAAAAAGCCGAAGTTGTAAAACCTTGTCAACCTAGATTTAGAATGGGATTTATTATAAATTTTTCTAATTGCATCTTGATTACTTATATCTAGCACCCTTGTCCCTAACCCTGATATCATGAGTCGATTTCTATTTTCTTCTGTTGGTAAGGTTTCCCAACCTCTACGGGTGGGAATTGTTGGTACTGGATATGTGGCCAAAATGCGGGCGGCGGCCTTAAAAACCGATTCGCGATCGCAACTGGTGGCCATTGCAGGTAATACCCCCGCCTCCACCATTGCCTTTAGTCAAGAATTTGATGTCAAGGTTTTGGCTTCTTGGGCCGATTTAGTCGAACGGCCAGATATTGATTTGGTGATCATCTGTTCGGTAAATCGAGATCATGGCAAGATTGCCCGTTACGCTTTAGAACAAGATAAACACGTTGTCGTCGAATATCCCCTAAGTTTAGATCCCGAGGACGCCCAATCTTTAATTACCCTAGCCCAAGAGAAAAATAAACTCCTCCACGTCGAACATATTGAACTCTTGGGGGGACTGCATAATGGGATCAAAGCGTCCCTGGAGGCCATTGGTCAGGTGTTCTATGTTCGTTACATTACGATTAACCCCCAACATCCGGCCCCGGCTAAATGGACATATCAACCGTCTTTATTTGGTTTTCCCATAACTGGAGCGTTGTCCCGTTTACATCGATTTACGGATTTATTTGGAACCGTAGCTAGTGTCAATTGTCAAGCCCAATATTGGGATATTGAACCGGATCTTTATAAAGCTTGTTTATGTAATATCCGGTTAACTTTTGATAATGGCATCCTGGGAGAATCTGTTTATGGGAAAGGGGAGGTTTTTTGGCAGTCGGATAATACTTTTACCCTCTATGGTGAACAGGGAACCTTAATTTTTACTCCCGAAAAGGGTCAACTAATTCAAAACGATACTATTCAAAATATTGAGGTGGCTTCCCGTCGAGGATTATTTGTGAAAGATACCCAGATGGTTTTAGATTGTCTCTATGAAGGCACACCCCTTTATGTCAGCCCGGAAGCTAGTTTATATACATTAAAAGTGGCGGACGCAGCGCGAATATCTAGTTTATCGGGGGAAACAATCAAGATTCATTCTTAGATTATTTCCTAATATTTATTCTGGTTGATTTACAACAAAACCCAACACTTTTTTTTATAAGTAGAAACCGGGTTTCAGAAACAATAAAACTAGAAACCCGGTTTCTGGGATTATTGGTTTTTTTCTAAATATTTTTGTACTCCTTTGCCCATATCTATCAAATTGGGTTCGAGTTTACTGCCTAGGATTTGTTCAAACAAACTAGCTAATTGAGGTTTGAGAAAATCGGGAATTCCATCAATTTTACTGGGGTCTAGTTGAATTTCTCCTCGAGTTTGAATCAGGGTATTATTATTATCCTCTAAAAAGCTGTTTTTCCCTGAACATTGGAATGCTTCTGTAAAAATTTGGGTTTTAATTTGCCAATCTAAGGTAAAGTCTTGATTATTCCAGGTGTCGTATTCTGTCCAACGCAGTTTGTCCTGTTTTAATATATTCTCAATCAGGGCGGGAATATCTTCATCCGATTGCCAATCATAAACCGTATAAACCGTATCGGCTTCTACTCGACGAGAGACTAATTTAACATCATTTTTATTCGGTAATGAGTTAACTACATCCATTAAATTGTCTCTGTAGGTACTAAAAACCAGGGGACGAGGGAAGGGAATTTTGATGTCGGTGACAAGTTTCATAATTAAGTTAGGTAAAATATTCTAATTTGATATTATACACTTTAAAAGATTAGGATTTCGGTTCTAAAAACTCATCTAAGTGATCAAAAGTTCCCCCATAGGTAATTGTAGGGGTATCATAGCCTTTAAGATTAACAGTATATTGTTGAAAATTTTGTTTAGGACAGGCCTGGGCTAGATATTTATAGGTCGTTTCTCCTAAAGCAATATCCATACCGATTTCTTTAGTCGAAGATTCTAAACGAAAGGCCGCATTGACCGTATCTCCCAAGGCCGTATAATCGGCACTTCCACCGCTTCCAGTATTGCCGACCATGGCATATCCGGTATTGATTCCGGCACCGACTCGCAATGGGAAAGGTAAGGGATAATGATTACTCAGTTCTATGGTAATTTTATGTAATTGACTTAATGCGTTAGCAATTTTTAACATTTCTTGGGGAGTGACTCCTTGGGTTCCGTGAAACCAAACCGCCATAATTGCATCGCCAATATATTTATCAACCCAACTGCCATTTTCCCGAATAATTTGTCCGGCGTGACGAAACCAACGACCGATAACTTCGGATAAAATTCGTTCATCTAATTGTCGAGTTAAGACCGTAAAATCCCGAATATCCATGACCATAACCGATATCAAACGGCGAACCGTTAAGGTGGCGGTAAAATCTTCCGATTCGGGTTCGGAAGGGTCGGTTTCTTGGGTGACATCAGGACAATAGAATTCTAATTCCATTTGTCCGAAAACAATATGGTCTCCATTATGAAGGGTAATAGGAATAGTCACCCGCCGACCATTGACAAAGGAACCATTGCGACTGCCTAAATCAATTAGAAAAAACTCTCCATTTTCCATGCGTTGTAACATGGCATGGTTACGAGACATCCAGCGGTCTTTGATGACAAAATTATTGTCCTCACTGCGACCCAATGTCCAGTAATTTTTACCCATTAGTGGTAAATAGCGATTACCACCTTCGGTATGTAAGACTAAATGGGGAGTTGGTTGCAAGGTTGTACAGCGATCGATAGAGGGCATTGGGGGATTAAAAGGCCACAGCTAAATATTGCCAAAATTTTGAGGGGCTGGGTGCGGAAACCAAGTCCGCACGCTTAAGGGTTTAGCACTGAGTCACCGAAAGCTCCAATTCTGATAAAATTGCCCCCTGCTGTTGGAGGTAACTGAGTAAATCTAAACCTATATTAATTGCACCGCTAAAATTGGCGTCCTGAACAGTTGAATCCGTTAAATTAGCATCTTTCAAATTAGCTCCTCTGAAATTCCCATGATTCAAATTCGCTTCCACGAAATCAGCTTTTAATAAAGTGGCTCGACTCAGATCAGCATAACTCAAATTTGCCAAGGATAATGTCGCCCCACTCAAGTCCGCCCCACTCAAGTCGGCTCCACTCAGGTCAGCCCCGGTTAAATCTGCCCGGGTCAAATTAGCCCCACTCAGGTTAGCCCCACTTAAATTAGCACAGTAGAGGTTAGCGCCCACCAGATCGGCATTGTATAAATTCACCCCAATTAAGTTAGCCCGAAATAAGTTAGCCCGAAACAGATGACATCGAAATAGGCTGGCTCCGCTCAAGTCAGCATTATTGAAATCAGCCCGGAATAGGTCTGTATCACGAAAATCCCGTTTTCCTGCTGCATAAGCACTCAAAACTTCTTCATTAGTCATATTTTATTTTCCCAACTCTAGGATCTATTCTATTGTCACCCAAAAATAGGTGATCAAGCCCTGTCCTTCTGCTTGGGGCTTGAATCTCTCAAATTCTCGGGCGGTGAGTGTCAAAACTCCCTCAAATCAATGCTAATCTCTACAAAAGCGGTAAATTGGTGTTTGGTTAGGATAACTCCCCATCATCCACTTCAGCCTTACCGACGGAGAACGCAAAAACCCGAACTTTATTTAGGGTTAAGGTGGTTGAGGCTTTCTGGGCTTGCTAATTGCTGATCAGGTTGTACCAGAACTGCCATCGGCTTTAATATTTGCAGACTTGCTCACATAATTTACGAGGTTCAGATCAGATGAATAAAGAACAACTGGTTCAAAACACAGCGATTAAAGCGGGTGTCACCAAAAAACAAGCGGATCTAATTGTTTCAGCTATTTGCGAATCGATCATGGAAGCGGTAGCCGATGGAGAAAAAGTGACTTTGGTGGGTTTTGGGTCATTTGAAGCCAGAGAACGCAAAGCCCGCGAAGGTCGTAATCCTAGCACGGGTGCACCCATGACCATCCCAGCAACCACTGTTCCGGTGTTCTCTGCGGGTAAAGCCTTCAAAGAGCTAGTTTCAGGGGTTTCTGATGAAGTGGCTTAAGCCTTAATTCCTGATCCGTGTGGAGACGTGCCATTGGTGAGTTAATTTCCTTCTTGCTATTGGCGCGTCCCTACGAGGGAGTTAATTGTTGATATTCCTAAGCGGTTGAGTAGTTAAATCTGCTACTTTACCGATTCAATCAGACTGCTGGACTAATTAACGGGGGTTTGGCGTTGTCCTCCCATCCATCGAGGATAACCATTTTCATCCCGTAATTGTAAGGTTTGATTTCCTTTTTTAATCTCTCCAACAATCAATGTTTGTTGCCCTCCCAAATTTACTCGCATTCCTGTCACTTCTACGCTGTCATTGGGTTGAATTTGAAAGTTTTGTTGTTCTAAATACCATGGGGGGCCAAGATGAAGTTCCAGGGTTTCTGTATTCGTTTTCACCAATAAACGAGCCCTTTGAGACATTCGATTCCACCGACTTATGGTTTGTATTTCTGTTATAGTTCCTTGAACTGTTTCTACACGACTGGGATCATACATTGACCCTGAAGGATTTCCCCGCCCACCTTGACCCATCATCGGACTGTTTTGACCCATGAGTTCGCGGCAGGGTGGCTCGAAATCATTGTCATTGTTCGGAGTTGGCTGAGGAGAATTTGAGTTAGGCTGTGCAAATAGAGGCGGGGAATAATTCAGGGAAATCAAAGCAATCCCTGTGGCAATCATAACGGTTGTAACTAGAGTTTTAGATAAATTAGTTTTCATGGTTCAGTCCTCCTGGTGAATTAACCTGTTTTACTGACAGTTATTATGATAAAGTATCCCCCAGAGGGAGAGTCCCGTTAAGTTGATAAAACTTTAGAAAAAATAGCAAAACTTCATCTGATTAAGAATAGATTAGTTTGTTGATTTCCCTTGAGAATAAGTGATAAAAGTCGGGGTCGGTTTTAGGGGAAATCTAACGGTAAATGTGCTACCCATTTCAGGTTGACTTTCTACCTCAATACTACCTCGATGGGCTTGAATAATCGCTTTAACAATGGCTAATCCTAAACCTGAACCTCCGGTTTTTCGAGAGCGATCGCTATGCACCCGATAAAACCGATCAAAGATGCGATTTTGTTCATTTAAAGGAATACCAATCCCCGTATCTTGAACTTGAATTATTGCCTGTTGATGACGGCTCTCTAAAGATAAAATAATCTGACCGCCTGGGGGAGTATATTGAATTGCATTAATCACTAAATTAAAAATAACTCGATAAATTTGTTCTTCATTTCCGATTATATAAATGGGTTCCGTACCTCGAATTTCCGTTTTTAAAAATATTTCGGCATTGAGTCCCATTGCGGCTAATTCTTCGTGAGTATCATTAATTAAATCATTTAAACAGCATGATTTTTTAGATAAGGATACGGTTGCTTGATCCATCCGAGATAATAATAATAAATCTTTGACTAATTCGGAAAGTCGATAATTTTGTCTTTCTACGGTTTTTAAAGTTTCTTTGGCTTCATTTTCGCTCAAAGGTTCCAGTCTAATTGTGGATTCTACGGTGGCACGAATGGCGGCTAAAGGGGTTCTTAATTCATGGGCGGCATCGGCCGTAAATTGTTGAATTTGTTGATAGGAATAATAAATCGGTTCCATGGCAATTCCCGATAATTTCCAACTGGCAAACCCTACTAAAATTAGAGCTAGGGGTAAACCAATAATCAAAATTAATGTTACAACAGTCATATATTGATCAAAATCTTGCAGCGATCGCCCTAATTGTAA
Source organism: Candidatus Obscuribacterales bacterium (assembly GCA_036703685.1). Lineage (GTDB taxonomy): Bacteria > Cyanobacteriota > Cyanobacteriia > Cyanobacteriales > Microcoleaceae > Planktothrix. Next base: position 1,050 of record DATNRE010000113.1, on the reverse strand, counting down.
AGTTCCCCAATTCCGTTGATTTCGGGTATGTAAAATTAAAGAATATTGACGATAGCGAATTCTTTTTTTATCCCTGAAGGTTTGCCAAATTTCTCCTTTAGAATGCGGAAATAAATCGAGGTGATGGGTTCGGGTAAAAGCGACTAAATCCCCTGAATTATTTAATAAACGAATGAAATAATCATGATGATGATAAGGAGCTAAACGATGCAATTCTTGACTATTTTCAGGATTAATAATCGGCAAACAATTTAATTCATTATTAGGATTATTTTTGTTGAGCTTATGCTTAGGATCATGAATAAAAACCATCTGGGTTATTTCATTTTTTTCGGATTTTATTAAACATAAATCAGGAATAATTCTTAAAATATCGGGTTCTAACTTTCCTGGCTGTTGTAGAACCGTTTCTAAACTATCATGTAATGCTCCAGCAACGGATTCTATTTCTCGATCTAAGGTCATCCAATGGGCGTGGGCGATCGCTTCATAAACACCTAAACCGCAAATACTGAGAATGACTCCCATCACCCCCGCATAGTAACAGGTTAACCGTAACTTTGTATTTTGAAACAGTGAATTTTGATTCATGAATTATTGTCTATAATAAAACGATATCCTAACCCATAAACCGTTTCAATTAAAGGATCACAACCGATTTCAGACAGTTTCCGTCGGAGTAAACGAATTTGAGCCGCCACCACATTACTTTCCGGTTCCAAACCCACTTCCCAAAGTTGACTTAAAAGTTGATCTCGGGTAACAATTTGGTTAGGATGTCGCATAAAATAATCTAACAGTTGAAACTCTTTATGAGTTAAACTAATAGTTAAAGGATGATTCTGATATTTTTTATCCGAAAATGTATATAATTGATAATCTAAAATAAAATGATTTAGCTTTAATTGTTGGGGTTGCAGTTGGGGAGAACGCCGTTGTAACGCGCGTAAACGGGCTAATAATTCTCCCATGCCAAAGGGTTTAACTAAATAATCATCCGCCCCCGCATCTAACCCCATAATTTTATCCGCTTCGGTGTCTTTTGCTGTT
>DATNRE010000112.1:0-8669 GCA_036703685.1 Candidatus Obscuribacterales bacterium | reverse complement strand
CCTATCGTCAGGGCGAAGCCAGTGAAGTCACTGTGCCCACTCCCGCCGGAAATGTTACCTTTAGCGAACATCATCCCCTAGTCGTTGTGGCGGGGCCTTGCTCCGTGGAAAACGAGGAGATGATTGTGGAAACGGCAAAACGAGTTAAAGCCGCCGGGGCTCAATTCCTGCGGGGGGGAGCCTTCAAACCTCGGACGTCTCCCTACGCCTTTCAAGGACATGGGGAAAGTGCCTTGGGGCTATTGGCTGCGGCCCGGGACGCAACGGGACTGGGCATTATTACGGAGTTGATGGATGCCGAAGACCTGGACAAATTAGGGGAAGTTGCCGATATTATTCAAATTGGCGCTCGCAATATGCAGAACTTTTCCCTATTGAAAAAAGTGGGCGCGCAAAATAAACCCGTATTACTCAAACGGGGCATGGCTGCGACCATCGAAGAATGGTTAATGGCGGCGGAATATATCCTAGCGGGTGGTAACCCCAACGTGATTTTGTGTGAAAGGGGAATTCGCACCTTTGATCGTCAGTATGCCCGTAATACCTTGGATTTATCCGTCTTACCGATATTGCGATCGCTCACCCACCTGCCGATTATGATTGATCCCAGTCACGGCGTCGGTGTGGCGGAATATGTTCCCTCCATGGCCATGGCCGCAATTGCCGCTGGGACAGATTCCCTGATGATTGAAGTCCACCCCAACCCGGCTAAGGCCCTCTCCGATGGCCCCCAATCCCTGACTCCAGAACGGTTTGACCGCTTAATGCAAGAACTGTCTGTGATCGGTAAAGCCGTGGGTCGTTGGCCGAAGGAACTGGCCGTCGTCGGTTAAATTAGTCTCAAAAATTTGAAACTTGATCAAGGCGTTTACTACAAACGCCTTTGTTTTTGGCATCTATCCATTATGATTGTGTTAAAATCTCGGCAAAAATTATTTCTTGAGGAGTGAACTGGCAAATGTCTGATCTGTACAAAACTGTTTTTTTAGGGACTGCGATCGCATTAACCCTGAATGGGGGTGAACTTTTAGCTCAAGAACTTTCCTCGGAATCTTCCTTAGAAAATATCGTGGCATCTTCCGTAGAAATTGCCTCTCAAACCATCTTAGAAACATCAGAATCAAACCCCGAACCGTTATCTGTTCCAACCCCTGAACTAAATTCTTCCCTAAAAATTGCTTCTCAAATTGTTTTAGAAACATCGGATTTTAACTCAGACTCGTTATCCTTTCCAGTTCAAAAAACCAATCCTTCAACCGAAATTATTCAACAGCAACCCCAAACTTTATCGGAAGCCAAAAATGCTTTTCCTTCAACCGAAGCAGCCGATTTAAGTAATATTGAGATGGATCGAGTCCAGTGGAATGTTGCCCAAAATTCAGAGCAATCCTTACCCGTGGCCCAACAACAAAATGAAGAAGAAAAACCCGAAGATCCGCGTAAAGCTGCCGATGCTAATGGCCGTCGTTTAAGTAATAACTTTAATTATATTGGAATTGGGGGTAATATTGGGATTACCGGAGATGGATCGGGTTTAGGTGGCGGCGGTTTAATGAGTCTCTCCAAAACCGGATTTTCAGAGAATTTTTCCTTACATTCGGGTGGAATTTTGATTGGCAATGATAGTGCGAGTCTAACGCACTTGACCGCAGAATTTCCCGTCAGAAGTGAAACCAATGCGGTGCGTTTTTCTCCCTTTGTCGGAGCCGGAATTATCTACAAAGATTTATTTAATAGTGACCTTAGTTTGGGCCCTTCAGCCACCGTGGGAATTGATATTCCCATTTCCTATAGTTTCTTAATTACTGGACGTGCCAGTGTCGGATATATTCGAGAAGAAACGGATTTTGGGATTCAAGTTGGTTTTAGTTATATCTACACTAAAGGTTTACTGGGTTTGATTTTTAAATAATTGTACCCAAAAGGAATATTGTGGCAATAATGGTCACAATATTCCCATTCGTAATTCGTAATTCCCTATTCCCTATCCTGATTTTTTTGAATTAAAGCATCCGATTCTTGAACCATGGTTCTTAAGAGTTGATTCAGTAATACTAAATTATCAGAAGATAGGGGCGTTATCGATAGACGAGTGTTCAATTCATTTAGTTTGTTTTGAAGTTGCTGTGTTAGTCGTAGAGCATCTAAACTCAATTTAGATAACTGTTGTTTTTGATAAAACTTTAAAGCAGCCCCCCGTAAAACCTGTAAATTAGCTTCTTCTCCTAAAGCTGCTGGATTAATTCTTAAACGCAGTAACAAATGGGTATTCTGATAAAGCCTTTCCATTTCTACCTGTCGAGGTTTATCTACAGGAATTAACGGGAGTTCTACTAACAGTTTTAATTCGTTAATAACTCCTTGAAATTGCTGATCATCTAACCCGGTAACAACGGATTGTAAAACGCCATCCCGACTCCACAAAATCCGACCTAAATTAGCCTCTTGACGTTCAAAATAAAGCCGTCCAATCCCCCCCATTAAAACCCGTCCTAAGAGTTCTTGTAATAACTCATGGGGGGATAACATAGCCAGAACTTCCACCGGACTTTCTAAATAAGTCGTTTTTACCTCTAAAACCGATAGGGGTTTTAAAGAATTTGGGGATGTTGATTCTCCAGATTCAGGTAAAAAGTTTTCAATTGTTGTAGCTAGAATTGTGGAGGAAATTGGCGTTAAAGCGGAGTTAGTTTCTATTCCTCTAACCTTCTGATCTATTACCGGAGGATAGATTTCAGAATCCAAAACATGAGCTTTTGATGTGTGTTTGGGTTGAGAAAATTTCGGGGTATTTTCAATATCTAAGCTCAAAGATTCACTGGCTTTAGCCTGTTGGGTGTGATAGAGATAGGCAGATAAAAAAGAACGTTGCTCCTCCGAAGAAATCACCTGACTGATGATGGAGCAATTCATATAGGATACGATCTTCTGCACATATTCTAGCGCTGATTGATCTTCCGAATCAACCACACCTAAATATAAATGATTCTCTTTGAGACACAGAGGTAAAATTTGGTAATGCAAGCAAACTTCTAGCGGTAAGATACTGTCAATCAAGGCAAAAATTTGCTGCGCTTCCAGTGGAACTGTCCCAGTTGCTTCAGATTTAGCTAACATTTTTATAATTTAATTTAGTGTCTTAGTCCAATATTCTTGGGTTTAGAGCGAAGTCAGTATGAATTAGCTCACTCATGAAGGCACCCCGGCTGAAATCAAATATCTACAACCGTTGAGGAATAAAGACAAGGGGATGAGTAATGCTCCTCTATATGAGTTCAGTTTAACAGCCTTTGCGGAAATCAGCTATAAAATGTAAGTGAAAATAGCTAAACTGTGGGAGCCGGAAATGAGCGATCGCCACTTGCTTTGTTTATAGTTTATCATCCTAGGCAATGGGATGTTAGATTGAAGCGATCGCCACTTGGAAAAATTCAAACTCCCGATTTTCTATCTTTAATTTGCTTAGTTTTTAAGCCTAGTCCTTCCCGTCTCACTCTGAGATCATAATAAAGAACCCCAGCAATAGATTGCCAAAAGGGAAGCAATAAAGCTCCAAAAATGATATTTACAGCTACAGAAAATAAATTCACAATCAGATTATAAGCCAAGGAATTGGGGCTAACTATAATTCCAAAAGCCAGTTGCAAAAAGGCTACAATAAATACAAGTAAAATCGAAAAAGGTAAGATCATCAAAAATCCCAGAAACAGAATCCCTTGAATCCGTAATACTGCTCCTTTGGTTAATTTCCAACTGCGACTAATTGCTGCTGTTGCAGTCATATTATCTTCAACCGCTAAGGGTAAAGCCGCAATGTACATTCGAGAAGCTAGTCCAATATAGGAAAATAAAACTGCAATAAAAATCCCAGAACCCATTAAGTATGTGATCGGATTATTTTGTCCCAACACATAAACTAAGATCGCCAGGGAAATTCCCCCGACTAAAATTAATCCTAAAAATCCCCCGATTAAAATTAAGCCGACCAGAATTCCTTGTCCTAGAAAACTCCACATTTTTCGCTCAACGGAGGTACGAGCTTGTGAAATAACTTCCGGCTGTTCTAAGGTTTCGTAATAAGCTAAACGGCTAATTAATGCAGAAAGGGCAAAAAATTTAGCCCAGCCATAAATCGGAACAATTGACCAGCAATAGGCTTGCAAGGCGATATTAAAATAGGATTTAAAATGATCTCGATAGATGCGTAATCCGGCACTAATGATACCCACTATACTCAGGGAGCCAAGGGTTTGATTTTTAGCCATAGTTGTAAGATGATCTGACAAACAAACTGATTTTCCCGTGATCTTAAACCAAAATCTTCAAAATCCCCAAAATTCCATAAATATTAAACTTGGCGGAGGAAGACAAGAAAAACACGGGAAACAATAATAGTGAATCAACCCGTCAAAAGAAACAAAAACAGTGCCATGGTTAGAGAAAAAAGTTTTCTAAAACATTTGACAGTAGTTATTTTGGGGACAACTGTACTGGTCGGGGGGGTCACAAAACAGACTCCAGCCCTATCGATTCAGCCCCAAAACCCGATTCCTCTGGCTCCATCTCCCACTAAATTCCTAACTCCTAACCTCCCAAAATTTGCGACTTCTAATCCATTTTCCCAGCCAAATACCCCATTAAGTGAACCCATTGAAGTTAATCTAAAGCTGGTAATTAAATTAAATGAACGTCGCGTTTATCTCTATCAAAATCAACAACTAAAAACCAGTTATCCTATCGCCGTGGGTCGAGAAGGTTGGGAAACTCCCGTCGGTAAATATCAAGTGATTGAAATGATTTCCCAGCCGGCGTGGGAACATCCGTTTACCGGAGAAATTATTCCTCCAGGGCCAGATAATCCCCTGGGTGAGCGTTGGATTGGGTTTTGGACAGACGGAAAAAACTATATTGGTTTCCATGGAACTCCGAATACCGAAACCGTTGGACAAGCCGCGTCCCACGGTTGTATTCGGATGTTTAATCAAGATGTTTTGGCTCTATTTGAGAAGGTAAATATCGGAACCACCGTAATAGTTGAACCGTGAAAAAATTATGATGGCGGATAAAGGTTAATCACCCAAAAAATATGAAGTAAACTAAAAAAGATCGTTGAAGGAAAAACAATCTATGAACATCTGCACTTTTATTGATCCCACAATTAATTGTTTTCAATATGAAGTAAATATCATTATATTTATAGTGCTTCTAGTTGTTTAAAGTGTCGAAAAATCAAGCTAGACGCTGGTTTTAACTGACTCCTTAACGTCTTAAAAAATTTAATAATTCTCGATTCACGGTTTGGGGAACTTCCTGCTGCATCCAATGACCGCAATCGGGAATTAATTTTAATTTAAACGGGGCGGCAATTAATCGATCTAAACCTTCCGTGAGATGATGACTTAAAAATGAATCTTCCTTTCCCCATAAAACTAAGGTAGGAGAGAGGACTTGTTGAGGAGATCGCACCCAATTTAACACCCAAATCGGCGGCCAAAACAAATGACGATAATAACTCATCGCCGCCTGTAATACCCCGGGTTTTTCTAAAGCTGCTTCATAAATTTGAGTTTCTTCCGCACTAAAAGCGCCCTTACGAATCGCGTGTTCTCGCAAAGCATTCGTAACAAATTCTTTTAAATTTTGTTGAATTAACCACTCAGGAATTCCTGGGACTTGAAAGGCAAAAATAAACCAACTGCGGCGAACTTGGTCTAAATTACTCACTAATTCTTGTACAAAACGATAAGGGGGAGGAGCGTTTAGAATCGCCAAACGATTCAGAGATTCGGGAAATTTCTGGGCAAAATGCCAGGCAATTAATCCCCCCCAATCATGCCCAACAATATGAGCTTTAGCATAGCCCAAACGTTGAATTAAACCTTGAATATCAGCGACTAGGGTATCTAAATCATAGCCACTTTCGGGTTTGTCCGAATCGTTGTAACCGCGCAAATCCGGTACAACGACCTTGAAATGACGAGCTAAAGCGGGGATTTGATAGCGCCAAGCATACCAAAATTCAGGGAATCCATGTAGCAAAACAACCAGTTCACCCTCACCTTGGGTAACCGTATGTAAACGAATATTATTCGTTTCCACAAACAGATGTGTCCAATCAGATTCTAATGTCACCATAAACTCCACTATAATGCTCACCAGCACTTGCTGAATTTCCTTAAGGGAATGGAGCCAGGCTAAACAGTTGTTTAGTGATTTTAGATGACCACCGACGGGGGTTCACTCCATCAACCTCATTAGATCTGTAGAAAGGCGATACGGGTCGCATTGTCTACGCACGCTGGGGAAGTTTGGGAGCTACCACACCCGGGGACGGTGCACTTCTATAAATCACTAGATTCGCTAATTCCTGCAACTGTTGAATGGCTTCGGCTCCTTCGAGTTTCATGAGTTCGCGATCATCACGCATTTCTGTCCAGGTAATCCCGTAGTCCGATACCAAAAAACGAATCAAATGACTTTCGCCTAAACTGACCATGAAGGAGGCACTATTCATCTGACCACCGCAGGTATAGCACGAAGCCAGATACCCCTGTCTTTCTAGTACCGTCGCTAGAGCTTGGAGGTTCATCACCAAGTCCTGTACAAATTTGCGGTGTTGCTCTGCAATTCTGAGAAACATAATTCTCCTCCTATCACCAAATCTAAGATTATTTACAAAATGTAACATAATCCTAAAGTTATGGTGCTGAAATATTAATCTTAGTCTGACAAGCCTAAATTGAAAAGATCACCTCCCCACTGCTATAACTTGAGAATGTTTTGTAGGTTAAGCAAAACCCTCAATTCATAAGGTATCTAAGAAAACAATCACCGCTTAAATTTTTCTAACTTTACCGCCCTAACCCACTTCAAATCCTGAAAGAATCACCGATCACCGGGGAAATCGGGTCTAAACCTATTAAAAAATCTAATATTTCCAATAAGTTTAAACCCTACTGATTCAATCTTTAATCGGTTGTTTCCGTTACTTCTCTCCCCTTTGCCTGAATATTAATCAATTTGCCACCAGCCCAATCCGGGGCCGATAAATCGAATCGTAATCCAGGCGACAACCAGTAAAGCAATCCCCAACCAACTGGCTTTAGTCGTGACTTCTACGAATTTTTGACTTTGATTTTTAGTAACGGGAAACCAAGGGGCAATTTTTTCCTCTTGGCCATAACGTTCTCCCATGTTGTCTTTTCGGCGTTTTGCTTCACCCATATTTGTATATAAAAGTTAACAGTTAGACTTCTCAATTCGACAGGACTTACGCACCCAACCAAAGAAACCGGGTTTTTTTACGAAAATACTTGGTTGTGACCCACATATTCTCTAAAAAACCCGGTTTCTCGGGCGACGGCGCTAAGTCCTATTCGACTTCATTTTATTTGATTTTCGGTGAGTTGAGGAGAATTAGGCCCCCCGAATAGTCGCTGCCAATTCACACTCATCTTTTCCGAAGCCGAATCAAATTTCCATCGTAACAGTTGGCCAGCCGATGCACCGATTAGGGAAAACTCACCCAGCGCCTGGCGAGGAGCAATGGTGGCTAAGGCGATCGCCTCTCCTAGATCACAGCAATTCCACCTAACTAAATTTTTCACCCCCGTTAATAGAGGTAAGGTAGTTCCCGCTAATGTGCCATCGGCTAAACGGGCCGTCCCTGCTTTCACCTCAATTTCTCGTTCATCCCAAGGATAAACCCCATCGGGTAGGCCTAAAGGAGAAGCGGCATCACTCACCAAAAACAGGGGAATTAAACCTGTGGCTTCCCTGGGTTGGTTAATTCCCGACATCCGTAATAACAAATTAACCATGAGAGGAGAAACGTGTTCTCCATCGGCAATCAAGCCCGATTGAACCCGATTATTAACTAAGGCCGCCCCCAATAAACCCGGTTCTCGATGGTGTAGACCGGGCATGGCATTAAAGGCATGAGTAACCATAGTTGCCCCCAGGGTAAAAGCCCGTTCTGCCTGGGTTGCTGTGGCTTGGGAATGCCCCAAACTCACAATCATGCCCAAATTTTTCAAATAGGGAATTATCGTGTCTGTGGGGTCTAATTCCGGGGCTAGGGTGATAATTTTGACTAGGTTGGCCGAGTCTCCCAGAACCCGTTTGACCTGCTCCCAGGTTAGGGGTAATAAATATTCTTGAGGATGGGCGCCCCGTTTACCGGGATTGAGAAATGGCCCTTCCAGATGCACCCCCAGGATTTTAGCCGTGGGTTGATCGGGGGAAACGGTTTGGATAAATTCGGTTATTGTGGCGAGCGATCGCTGAATTTTATCGATGGAAGTAGTTACAATTGTGGGCATAAACCCATCAATGCCCTGTTCCCATAAATACTGACAAATTTGGGTCAATTTCGGCAGATCTTGGGGTTCTAAATCGGGAAACGCTAATCCCAATGCCCCATTAATTTGTAAATCGATACCCCCCAAGGATAGCCAATCTCCTTGCAAATCTAGGATATCCGTAGATCGGGAGGACAACTCCTCTACCATCGGTTGTACCCCATGGATTTTGCCCTGGCGGATAGAAACCTGTTGTAAATTTTGGAATTCTGGGAGACGGACATTGATAATATCGAGGTTAACAGCGTCTTGCTGTAATGTTGTGCTCATGAGGAACCGTTGGCTTTGAACTCTACACCATTATCAATT
>DATNRE010000111.1:0-4675 GCA_036703685.1 Candidatus Obscuribacterales bacterium | reverse complement strand
ATCGGTTATACGACTTCCGGTATTGGTTATACCACTTCCGGTGTTGGTTATACCACTTCCGGTGTTGGTTATACCACTTCCGGTGTCGGTATGTCCGGTGCAGGTATCGGTTACACGACTTCCGGTATCGGTTATACGACTTCCGGTGTGGGGATGTCCGGCGCGGGTCTAGGTATCGGTTATACGACTTCCGGTGTGGGGATGTCCGGTGTGGGACAAATTATGTCCGGCGCGGGTATCGGTCAAATCATGTCCGGTGTGGGAATGTCCGGTGCGGGTCTAGGTTACACCACTTCCGGTATCGGTTATACCACCTCGGGTGTGGGAATGTCCGGTGCAGGATTAGGTTATACCCAATCGGGGATTGGTTATACTCAATCGGGTATCGGTTATACGGAGTCTGGTGTCGGATTAGGTTATACCCAATCTGGTATTGGTTATACTCAATCGGGTGTGGGTTACACTCAATCGGGTGTGGGTTATACGGAGTCTGGTGCAGGATTAGGTTATACCCAATCGGGTATTGGTTATACTCAATCCGGTGTGGGTTATACGGAGTCTGGTGTCGGATTAGGTTATACCCAATCGGGTATTGGCTATACTCAATCGGGTATTGGCTATACTCAATCCGGTGTGGGTTATACTCAATCGGGTATTGGCTATACTCAATCAGGCGTTGGTTACACTCAATCAGGTGTGGGTTATACGGAGTCTGGTGCCGGATTAGGTTATACCCAATCTGGTATTGGTTATACTCAATCGGGCGTTGGTTACACTCAATCAGGCGTTGGTTACACTCAATCAGGCGTGGGCTATACTCAATCGGGTATTGGTTATACTCAATCGGGTGTGGGTTATACGGAGTCTGGTGCAGGATTAGGTTATACCCAATCTGGTATTGGCTATACTCAATCGGGTGTGGGTTACACTCAATCAGGCGTTGGTTATACTCAATCGGGTGTGGGTTATACGGAGTCTGGTGCAGGATTAGGTTATACCCAATCAGGCGTGGGCTATACTCAATCGGGCGTTGGCTATACTCAATCCGGTGTGGGTTATACGGAGTCCGGTGCAGGATTCGGCTATACCATGTCTGGCATGGGAATGTCCGGCATCGGGATGGGCGCTTCCATGCCTCCTATTCGTCCTCGGGATTTCTGGTTAGTGGCGGATGCGGAACTAATTGTTTATGGCGCTACCGAGCCCAGTGCTAACTTAACGATTGGTGGACGTCCGATCAAACTCAATTCCGATGGTACATTCCGTCTACAAATGTCTTTCCAAGATGGTTTGCTAGACTTCCCGATTTTTGCGGTGGCCGCCGATGGGGAACAAACCCGTTCTGTCCATCTCAAGTTTGTGCGTGAAACCCCCGAACGTCGGACAAATACAAAGGAAGAAGCGATACCAGAATGGATTCATTAATTTGAAATCAAAAAGTTAACAAAATAGTTTTTTAAGTGATCTACCCCTCAAATTAATTTGAGGGGTTTTTTGTTTGATTTAAGAGGGGATTAAACGCACAAAGGTAGAATCAATAGAGTTCAGGGAATTAAGCATTTGATTGAGTTCAATCCCTAGAATAGTATAATCCTTTAAAATTTGACGGGTAGGGGTATGGTCTTGATCGCTGGCAAACTCCTCTAGGCGAGTGACTTGTAAGGTTTGTAAATGGGTTTGTATGGCTTGAATTGAAGGTTCAAAAGTTGGTAAGGTGGGCGGTGAAGTTCCCGTTAAAACAGCACTGACTAAAGGAATAAAAAATTGATTCACTTGTTCAACAAAAGTGGCTAATTCGGGATGGGGTTCAGTACCGCTAAAATGCTCAAGTTGTGCGAATAAAACACTCACAGAACGACTAAATCGATGTAAATAAATTAATAATGCCATTCGGGGTTCAATATCCGCAGTAGAGGTATGGGGATCACTACTTAACTGTTGTAAAGCCGCTTGAGCGTTAAAATAAGCTAAACGGGTTTTTTGTCGTTGTTTAATAATTAAGTTTAAATCATAAGGTGCGGTTCCTAAATAAACCGATATAACTGCATTAAAGTAATCTAAAGAGGCGGTGATCGCCTTTACTAATTTAACCGATAACTGTTCTTTTTCATTAGTTCTAAATAACAAAAATGCCCCCACAAAAGCCAATGCTGCCCCCATACAAGTCCAAAGAAAACGAATCATTGCCACCTTCCAATCTCCTCCTTGTCTACTCATTTCTACTCCAATGGCAAAGATAGAAATAAAAAACACAGATAAACCATAATGAAAAGGAATTAAAGAAAATCCGATCACAATCGAACTTAAATTAATGGTTTGTAAAATTAATTGATTGGGAATAAATAGCCAAAAAACAGGGGTAATTATCGCCCCTAAAATTGTTCCTAACATCCGATGAAAGAATCTTTGAAAGGTATTTCCAAAACTAGGTTGTAAAACTACTAAAATAGTCAGAGTTAACCAATTTCCTTGAGGAAGTTCTGCTATACTATAAATAGCTACCCCAAGGGTTATCATAATACTTAACCGTAGCCCGTGACGAAAAAAGCTAGAGTCAAAGGTGAAATTATCTCGCAAAGGATCAAACCAAGATGTGATTTTAGTTCCTGATAATATTTCTGCTTCTGAAGATAAAATTTTATTTTTTTGTAGATGATTAATAGAATGATTATTTCTGATTTGGTTAACGGTTAATGCCGTACAATCTAATTGGATAATTATGGTTTCTAAGGTTGAAACAATACGTTCTATGACGACTAAAGCCGGATAATCCTCAGCATGATCGGCAATGGTTTTTTGTTGGAGGTGTTTTTGTTGGGCGATCGCAGTTACAATCCGTTTTAGGTGATCAGTATCAATAGAAACAGATTTATTCCATAACAGTTTTACTAAATTATCACAAAATAAAGCAATTTCTTGTAACCCATCATTGACTAAAATTCCCACGGTCACAAATTGGGGGTCATGTTGATGAAGTTGGACTAATTCTGTTACAGTTACAATCATATTAATTAAATTATCTGCATCCTGAATTAGAATAATGGCTGATTCTCCTAACCTCGTATTTCCTAATCTTAATTTTCGGTCTAATGTCCAGGCTTGGCGGGCATTTTCTAAGGTTGCTCGCAGTTGACTCACTTGTTTTAATTCTTCAGATGCAGAGGTATTTTCAGCTTGATTAATATATTTAGCAATGGCTTGATAACATTGACTGATCGATTTTTTTAAACTCAGATTGGGATTGAGTGGCCAAATCCCTAAACACAATACCATTGTCCAAGTTCCAGCTATTAGAGAAATCATAACTCTTTCACTAACAATTTCCCAACCTCCCGAGGGTAAATTAAGGGTAAATAAGGTTAATAAACCAATCACCATTCCCGACAAAACCCCGGGATGTCCATATAAACCAATATACCCAACTAAAAATAAACTAAAAAATGAAAATATAAGTTTGAGCCATAAAATAGGGGATACTAAAGTCGCTAAAGCCACAAATAAAGTAGAAACTAAAACGGTAAATAATAAAGAAATAGCCCGGGTTGAATAAAATCCCCCGGTATCACTCAAAAGAAAAAATAAGCTATCGAGACCGACATAAAAACCCAAATCTGAATGACCGGTGAATTTTCCCACTGCTAAAGCAACAGATAAGGCAATCGTTAATCTCAAAGCCCTGGCTACTTTAAGATTTCCACTAGGTTTTAAGAGAAAATCAAATTGTTGATTTAAAAATGTTTGAGTCATAAAAAAATTATAGGGAATGGGCAATGAACAATAGGATCAATACTTGAAATTTAATTTATCCTAGGGGATAGGCGTGCCCATGGGTGTCAACTTGAGGAAAAATGCGATCGCAACTAGAAGTATGAGGTGAAAGAAGCGATCGCAACTAGAAAAATAAATTGTGTCCACAAAATCGAGTCCACCCAAAAACAACAAAAAACGCCCCCCTTACGGAGAGCGTCTTTTGTATTATTCAGGTTAAAAATTAACCGTTGATTTGAGGAGCAATCAAAGCCACAGGAGCGGACTCACCCGAAGCTAAGTCTAAGGGGAAGTTGTGAGCGTTGCGCTCGTGCATGACTTCCATACCCAGGTTAGCCCGGTTTAACACATCAGCCCAGGTATTGATCACGCGACCGGTAGAGTCGATGATCGACTGGTTGAAGTTGAAACCGTTCAAGTTGAAGGCCATGGTTGATACACCTAAAGCGGTGAACCAAATCCCGATCACGGGCCAGGCACCTAACAGGAAGTGTAAGCTACGGCTGTTGTTGAAGCTGGCATATTGGAAGATTAAACGACCAAAGTAACCGTGGGCTGCAACGATGTTGTAGGTTTCTTCTTCTTGACCGAATTTGTAACCGTAGTTTTGTGACTCGGTTTCGGTGGTTTCACGAACTAAGGAAGATGTAACTAAGGAACCGTGCATGGCGGAGAACAAGCTACCACCAAAAACTCCAGCAACTCCTAACATATGGAAGGGGTGCATCAAGATGTTGTGTTCGGCTTGGAACACTAACATGAAGTTGAAGGTTCCAGAGATTCCCAGGGGCATACCATCAGAGAATGAACCTTGACCGATGGGGTAGATCAAGAACACGGCGGCTGCTGCTGCAACGGGTGCAGAGTAGGCGACGCAGATCCAAGGACGCATACCTAAGCGGTAGGA
>DATNRE010000110.1:0-1503 GCA_036703685.1 Candidatus Obscuribacterales bacterium | reverse complement strand
TATGCTATTTAGATAACTATTTCATATAATTAATATTATATAGCCCTTATAGGAAATATTAATTCTTCCGAAAATAGCTATCATGTTTGAGAATTATGGCTAAAAAGTAAGCTATAATGTTCAAACATGAAACAGCCCTGCTGCTCCCCCTGCTCCCCCTGCTTCCCCTGCCTCCCCTGCTCCCCTACTCCCCCTGCCTCCCCTGAACTTATCTCAATCTAGCCGGAACAGCATAGGGGCCTTTTTTCAAAGCAGTTGCCAAAGCATTATTATTCAATCTTAGGGCTTCATAAAAGAAAAATATTTCTCCCTGAACTCCTTTAAAACGATTATAGTCAATTGACTTTAATAAATCATCAGTCGTAATGCAATAGGAACCTATTTTTGCTAAAATCCCAGGTGAAAGTTTGGGTAACTGCCAATCCCTAAACTGAACATCAACCAATTGATCAACTAACCCTTTATAACTCCAAAAATTGCGTCGATATAACTGAGGGTGAATCCAATCCACTAAATCTTGATCAATCCAAGCAATATAATCCTGTAAATATTCATCTAAACCCCATTTATAAACACTAGGAGCCATGGAAATCATCAAATGTGGTTTAATTGCCTTAACTTCTCGACGCAAACGAATTAAAAAATTTGTGAGGATATTCGCCCGCCATTGTACCCATTGGGGGTCTTTATGATAGGTCGGAGGTTGACGCCCAAATTCTTGCCGATAAAGAGCAACCGTTTTCGGATCATACCCTCCTTCCGAGGGCATTGCTGGCATCCGGTCATCCCCTTGCACCCCATCAATATCGTATTTTCTCACCACTTCTAAGACTAAACTTAGAACAAAATTTTGTACTTCTGGATCAAAAGCATTCATCCACTCAAACCCGTTTTTAATAACTAATCCCCCCGTGGAATTAATCCCCGACCACTCGGGTTTTTGGGATAAAATTCGACCCCCATTTTGTTGATAAGAACTTGCAAACCCAAATTCAAACCAAGGAACAACTTTTAGTCCCGCCCGATGACCTTCCTCAATTACCTCCTGTAATGGGTCACGCCCCTTAGAATAAAAATCGATTTCAATACCGAAGGTTTGGGCCATCACCTGAGAGCGATATAAGGTCACGCCCTTATTCCAAACCACCGGAAACACCACATTAAAACCCGTATCCGCCAAAAATCCCATCGCTTCAGCAATGGTCTGTCGAGAAAACATCACTCGACTATCCGTATTGGTTAACCACACACCGCGAATTTCCATAAAACCTCCTAAAAGCGATCACACTTCAATCTTAGTATGGAGCTTTTCCCGGTTTAGTGATTCAGTCCCTAACACTTTTAGCTTGACTCAGATCCAACGTGAACTACCTACAGTGACGCTTCGCGTACACAGTAGGCTTCCTGCCCAACAGAAAGCGGAGTAGTAGATTTCTTACGTCCTCTATTACTCCGACTTACATCTGGGCGACAGGCTTTATCCCCCGTTCCAGAGGTCAAAAT
>DATNRE010000109.1:0-10130 GCA_036703685.1 Candidatus Obscuribacterales bacterium | reverse complement strand
CCAATGGCCCTAGGAAAAGCCACTCGTCTGTTACAATTTCTCCCCTCTCATAAAGCCTATCACGCTAAAATTAGATTCGGGATCACGACCACCACCGATGACTTAGAAGGCGAAACCTTAACAACTCAAGCTGTACCCCATTTACAACTAGAAAATATTCAAGCAATTTTACCCCAATTTATCGGTAAAATTGAACAAGTTCCTCCTATTTATAGTGCCATTCATGTTCAAGGAAAACGATTATATGATTTAGCTAGAAAAGGCGAAATTATTGATATTCCCAGTCGAATAGTAAAAGTTTTTGATCTGAAAATTTTGCACTGGTATCCGGGGGAATTTCCCGAATTAGAAATTGCGATCGCCTGCGGTTCAGGAACCTATATTCGCTCCATCGCTCGGGATTTAGGTGCTATACTCAATACAGGAGCTACCCTAGCTAATTTAATCAGAACAGAAAGTAGTGGTTTTGGATTAGAAAATAGTCTAACCTTAGAAACCTTAGAAACCCAAGTTCAGGAGCAAACTTTTTCTCCTCTATCCCCCACAATTGCCTTAAATCACTTAACAACAATTATCCTAACTACTGAATCAACAAAACGTTGGTGTCAGGGACAGTCTATTATTATAGAAAATTCAATAATAGAAGATCATCCCGTCAGGGTCTATGATCAAAATAACCAACTCTTAGGAATAGGAAAATTAATCAAAACTTCCGATCAAATTCTCCTGGCTCCCCAAGTTGTTCTAGCTGAAAATTAACTGATTGAATATGATTAAGAACCTATTTATTATTCTAATTAAAGGCTACAGACTTGTAATTTCTCCCCTGTTTCCCCCCGCTTGTCGCTTCCATCCCACCTGTTCCCAATATGCCATTGAAGCCATAGAAACCTTTGGCATTGTCCAAGGAAGTTGGTTAGCCCTCAAACGAATTTTACGCTGTCATCCCTACCATCCTGGGGGGTATGATCCCATTCCTCCCAAACCCGAAGATTAGTTACAACAGGAATACACGCAAATTTGGGGATGTCACCCTAGATGTAGGGGTAATTCATGAATTACCCCTACTATTGATAGCGGTGATGCGTAGCGCTATACAAATAAAAAAGGGGTAGACCAGCTACCCCCAATTCTGAATGACTACAAGTTAAGACTTAGAATAGTTCAAAGTCACTGGCTTGCAGGTTAGGATTATTGGTAAATGTGGCCACTTCTTGGGCAGCACCACCGGTCAGGAAGTATAACTTGCCATTGGCAGAGTCATAAATCAGTCCGGTTGTATTAGGAGCAGAAGCAGGATTGAAGTTAGCAATCACTTGGAATTCACTGGTTTCTACACTGACACCCAGAGCAGAGAATACACTAGAAGATAGGGCAACTCTGTCAATTCCCGGTGCGAAATCAACAACCACATCGGCATTAGCACTGCCCACTTGTGTAAAGGCGAAGGTATCGTTTCCGGCATTACCGGTTAAGTTATCATTGCCTTTGTCTCCAGTAATGAAGTCATTACCGTCTCCACCCGCAATTACATCATTTCCTTGACCACCATAAATGGTATCGTTGTCGGCACCACCATAAAGGGCATCATTGCCTTGTTCACCCCAGATGACATCATTGCCTTCACCACCATCGATGACATCGTTGCCGTCACCACCAGCTATAATGTCGTTACCAGCACCACCGGAAATGTTATCGTTTCCGGCATCGCCATTGATGGAGTCATCCCCATCACCACCATAGAGGTTGTCATCTCCTTGGCCTCCATAGATCAGGTCATTGCCACCTAGACCATAGATAACGTCATTGCCTACGTTACCGTAAAGCTCCTCATTTCCGCCTCCACCATAGATCTGGTCGGGGCCACCAAAACCGTAAATTACAACATTGGTTGAGGCTCCGGCGGAAAGAATATCACCTTGTTGTCCACCTGCAATTAGGGTGGTGTTAGCAGTACCTGCAATACTATTAGCTTGACCTTCTACACCTACTAGAGCAACTCCCCCAAACGGGCTTGATACCTCTATGACGCCTTCGGATGTTATTACCTGAGACATTTAAGTTCTCCTCACTTGAATTAAATAATGTTAGCGCTTTGATCGTTCTGGGATTCTACAATAGGAACTTAGTTACTGGTAGCTTTAGGGATAATTAAACTTCAACTTACCAGGGATTCCAGTCGGCTAATGAATACCACGTTTAGTTTATCCTAAAGAGAACAAACAATCCAGTGCATCTTAACAGAAAAAAGGACAGTGTTGGGAATTGAACAAAGTCCCTGTCTAGTAGATACAAACAACAGTTTGACACTACTAACTAGAACCCAATGGAGTGAAGCCAAGCACCCGTCAGTAATGAGTAAAAAAATATCGTATCAGCTTAACAGAAGTGTCAAGAAAATAGCAAGAGATTGATAAATCTTCGTCTTGGCCTTCAATATCGAGAAAAGGAATAGGCCTTGATCTCACATCCATTCCCAGGTTTGGGTTCAAAAAAAACTAACTATCGCCTGATGTGAAACGATTGACCTCCTGATGGGCACAAACCAGTCCCAAGTGACCAGGGTTTCTTGACATACCCTGTTCAGAACAGTTTTGCAAAAGACTGACTTAGCACCCGACTCAAAGCGGACGTAAGGACAATCTGGCTTCATTGACTGACAACAATCTTGAGAAGTTCCCAACAGAATCATGATTTTATTGGGTGAAAATCGAATTGATTGATCTGGATCAGCTAAAATGCTTGGAGTTAAACGAATCCCAGCGATATCTATGCCGAATCAACAGGAGTCCATGCAAAGATTAACTTTACCCTACCCGAATCGATCCCTTAGCCCCAGTCCCCAAGGGTTAAGGGGATGGGTAACACTGATTTTAGGACTAGGAATGATATCAGGAATAGCAAGTCCCGTTTTGGCGAATATCCCCAGGATTCCACCCAACCCCCTGTTGCTGTCCCAAAATGTGGCTCAAGCTTCAATCATCTATATTGATCCCAATACGGGAGATGATGGCGAAACCTCCACAGGAAGCCAAACTAGCCCCTATCGTTCGATTACCTATGCACTGCAAAAGGTTCCACCGGGTACGGTGATTCAACTTAACCCCGGTACCTATAGTCAGGAAACCGGAGAAGTGTTTCCCCTATCCCTCGAAGATGGAGTGACATTGCAAGGAAATGAGGCCACCAATGGACAAGATACGATGATTATGGGTGGGGGAAATTTTGTGAGTCCCACCTTTGCCCGACAAAATGCCACGATTAAAACCCAAGGAGATAGTCAAATTATCGGGGTCACAATTACCAATCCTAATACTAGAGGAACGGGTTTATGGATAGAATCTTCTAGTCCTGTGGTCAGTGGCTGTACGTTTATTGAGAGTAAGCGAGATGGGATTTTTATTACTTCTGAAAGTAATCCGAAAATCCAGAATAATATATTTGTTCAAAATGCCGGAAATGGTATTTCAATTGCCCGTTCAGGAGCCGGAGAAATTCGGAATAATGTTTTCCAAAATACCGGATTTGGGATCTCAGTCAATGATGAGGCTTCCCCTACAATTAGCGAAAATAAAATCATTGAAAATCGGGATGGAATTGTAATTTCTCACCAAGCTAAACCCATATTACGAAACAATTTAATTGAAAATAATGAACGTGATGGAGTGGTGGCCATATCCCAAGCTCAACCGGATTTAGGCACGGTTGACAGTCCTGGCCAAAATATTATTCGGAGCAATGGTCGTCATGATGTCTATAACGCCACCCGGGGTTATACCCTGACCGTGGTGGGAAATGAAATTGATCAAACCCGCATCTCCGGTGCAGTAGAGTTCTGAAAACAAAAAGCCAGCTTCCAACTACGGGAAGCTGACCTTTATCTTTTTATATGTAGATTTGTTATGTTTAGGGTCTTTATAAAAGCTGACCCCATTTGAGCGATTAAATCGGATTTATGGTTAGGGTCTTTATAAAAGCTGACCCCATTGGATTGACTATATATAATCATGCCAGGGATCAAGACAAAACCTTGATTTCTTAATATTGTTTTTATTTTCTTTTGTTTGCGTCTTGTGTCGGTAGATTGAGAAATATGTAGTTATGTTACTTTGGGCCCGATCTACGGCGACTGGCTCGCTGTTCCCAACGAAATAAGCCCACCATTAGGGCCACGACTCCCACCTGTAGAGCTAGGTTGGGTAAAGCTGAGGCAACATTCCGCCCTGCCAATAGTTGGGCCAAGAATACCACCGCACCAATCAAACCCGAAGCCCCAAAACCAATATAGATAAACTGTCGCAAACCCCGATAGGGTGCGATCGCTTCCGCCTTCAGACGGGTATATTGTTCGGAACTCATGGGGGAATTATATTCAGAAGGATTAGATTTAGGCGTTTTCATATCAGTTATAGCGCTAGGGAACAGGGAACAGGGAACAGGGAACAGTGCGTTGGCATCATAGCAGCGCGTCCTCGCTCGCTTAATATCACCCAAAACCCATTCGTAATTCGTAATTCGTAATTCGTAATTACCTATTTTTATCTTAATACTAACAAAAAAGTCTGCAATAACCCAATCACAACCCCTAAAATTCCCCCTAAATTTACAATGGCTTGTAATTCACTTTTAACGATCCCATTAATGGCAGCTTCCATATTTTCAGGCGAAGTTTCTCGGACTCGATTAATAATCACCTGATCGATGTTCAAAATCGGAATCACTTGGGCCATAATTTTTTCTATATCTTCTTCTAAATACCTTTCTAAAATTAAAGCTAATTCCTGACTCACTAATTCTAAAGATGTATTCATCACCGGAGAAGTTTGTAACCGTTTTAAAACCCAATTTGAAATATGATCCCAATTGATGGATTGAGTTAAATCTTGAATCACATCAATACCTTGTCCCTGAATATAGGTGATAACCGCATCTCTGAGGGTTTTTCTTAACTGTTTGACAGTAGAAACCGGCAGATTTTGTAACGAGATATTTTGTAACCACTCTTGTAGTCTTTCGCGTAATGCCAAGGATTTAATTAATTCTGTTAATCGTCGATTAGTTTCCTCTTTTTCATCTAAACAAAAGGTTCTTAAACGGGTTAAACTATGCCGTAATCCCAATAAATTCGCCACGACCCAATAGGTTCCACTACTTTGTTCTCGGAATCCTTCATCAATAATAGAAATATTTCTATCCGTCAGAAAATCAATTAAACCTTGTCGCAAAACTTCCGGCGTGATTACAACTTCTAACAGCCATTGAGATAACTGTTTAGATTGTTGATTACTTAATTGAAATTCCAATAAAACTTGATCAAATATTTGGTTAATTTGAGGCTCTAAAAAGTCATTTTTTCGAGATAAAACCCTTAATATTCTAGGTAAAGACTCCCCAATAAAATCTCGTAAAATTCCGGCTAAAATTTTAGCGGTTTTGGGTTCTGTATCTGCTTTAACTTGATCTAAAGCCAGTCTGAGAAACCAACTAATGGCGGCTTGCATCCGTTCAGTTTCGAGCAAACGACGGGCTAATTTTTGTAATTCTTCGGGAGTCAATAAAGACCCCATAATCGTATCAGAAATTCGTTTAGCTAAACGTTCTTGATTTCTGGGAATCAAACCGGGGGTAAACGGAAGTCTACGACCATAAATATGTACAGGTCGATAGGGACGAAATAACATTTTAATGGCTAAATCATTGGTAAAATAGCCAATAATTCCACCAACTATCGGAGGCGTAATTAAAACCCACTGTTCAGAAAAATTGACCATTCTTGTCGCAGCAGCCCGCCAGAAATATATCTAGTCCATTAGCTCACTCAGGGAACAGACCCAAACCCGAAAAACTAGGTCACTCTCTTGGAACAACCCTGTTGTCTGTTGCCTGTTGCCCATTGCCTTTAGTTATTACTAATATCCCCATCATACCGCTTGCGATCGGGTAATGTGTGGCGGTGGAAAATCCTGCTTGCTGGGCTAACAGAATCTGTTCTGTGCCGATCGGAAATTGATCTAAACTGGGGTTAATATAAGCGTATTCTTCTCGAAACCCAAATTTATCAGCCGTCTCAACCACAAACTGCTGTAAATACCACTGTTGAAAAGTACGCAATAGGGAACCTTGAGGACGGTGAAAATCCAAAATAGCAGCCTTCGCCCCCGGTTTAAGTACCCGATGGAGTTCCTCAAGACTGCGGGGAATATCTACAACATTCCGTAAACCATAGCCCATGGTGGCACAGTCAAAGGTATTATCTGCAAACGGTAATCTTAATACATCCGCTTCTAACCAAGAAATCTGAGCCGTTGGAATAGTAAAAGGTCGGGGTCGGTGCTGGGCAATGTCTAATTGACAACTCGAAAAATCCACCCCAAACACCTGTCCAGGTGATCCGACCTGTTGCGCTAATAACAGGGCTAAATCTCCACTTCCACAACATAAATCTAAAGCGGTGTCTCCGGGTTTGGCCCCACTCCAGCCCACGGCCATTTTTTTCCAAATTCGATGTTGTCCCAAACTTAACCGATCATTTAACTGATCATAGACCGGGGCGATGCGATTAAAAATCCCTTGAATTGAGTTATTTTCCTGAACCATTCCTCTAGTTAGCTGTTAGCTGTGACCTGTTAACTGTGACCTATTACCTATTGCCTGTTGCCTATTGCCTATTGCCTATTGCCTGTTGCCTATTGCCTGTTCCCTGTTCCCTTCTTCAAATTGATTAATGCCCCAGACTAATTAAGGCTAAAGCCATTTGTTGAGCGACTAAATGAACCGTTGTCAAATCATCGGGACTCATCTGACAAGGCTGTTTCCATTGTACTGATAATAGACCAATGAGCTTTTCCCGATAGGTAATCGGAATATTGATATGGGCTTGAATACCCGAACTTTGATAATGGGCCAGAGTAGCCAAGTCGGGATCAGTAGTAATATTAATTGATGCTTGTACCGTTCCGGTCGTTATGGTTTTCTCAACTAAGGGATCAATCTCTAACCAGTTTTCCACAACACCGGTGGAACTATAATGACCTTCTATAGAAGTTAAGCGATTGTCTTTAATTTGTTGCAAAATGCAAACATCCGCCCCGAACTCCGATGCCACAGCCGCAGACAGGGTAGTGAGTAAACCTTCTGGGGTCGTCGCGGCTTGGGCCGCTTCCATAATCGTCGCTAACAGTTGGGTTTGAGCCTGAGCGCGATTAAGTTCTGCGGTGCGTTGCTTGAGCAATTCATAGGTTTGGGCGGCTCTTTCGACGACGACTTTGAGTTCATTGGGATCCCAGGGCTTTGTAATATATTTGTAGACCTGCCCCGAATTAATCGCATCCACCAAGTCCTCAATATCCGTAAATCCGGTTAAGATAATCCGCACGGTATTGGGGAACTCCGGTACAGTTTTGCTAAGAAACTCTGTACCTTTCATTTCTGGCATTCGTTGGTCGGAAATAATGACCGCCACTTCTCCTTCCGCAGCCAAAATTTCTAAGGCCTGACCCCCGCTTTCTGCCTTAAATACATTAAAGTTACGTCGAAATGTCCGATAGAGCAGATCCAAATTATCCGGCTCATCGTCAACGACCAACATCTTAGGCTTTTTGGGTCTTTGATGGTTCATGAGTTGGAGCTTAACACTTTCTAATTGGGGAATTTCAACTTCCATCTATACCGATTCTTGTTGAAGAACGTTGATTGATACCAGTGATCAGTTATCCGTGATTAGGGGTTATATCTGCCATGGCGCGTTTAACCCCTAATCTTGTGATTATAGCTGATTACTGATTACTGATTACCGATCACAGAACTGACCCAGATTAACCCGCCACTCACCAGAAGCACGATGATCAAAGCGATCCCCAAAAATTGATTGTCTCGAGTGTTTACCCCATCCACAGGGTTGACCAGAGGGGAAACAGGAGGTTTGGGAATCGGTCGAACCGTGGCCACGGAATCCTTGGGAGAGCGGGAATGACCTGGGACATCCAGATAATCTAAATCAGGAATTTTGACAAATCCCTCTGGATCAATATAGAGTTTGGGGGCTTCGAGGACTTCGAGTAAACGACGAGCCTGTTGACGGGTTGCAATATTAGAATGACGGGTCAATTGTTTGCATAGAGCGATCGCCTCTGACCTTTTTCCCGAGGCTTCCAAGGCGGTGACTAACCACATTTGGATCTCTCCACCCAGACGAGCATTAGCTTGGGTGCCTTGGAGAGCCTGTTCTAAATATTGAACTGACTCTCGATAACGTCCCTGTTCAAAGGCAAACTGACCCGCTTGGTACGCAATTTTAACGGGTTCTAAGGGTTCTTGAGTCACGATTTTCCCCATTTAAAACTCATCATAGGTATTCCGAGGCGCGCCTTCATCCGAATCACGCTTAGAACCCAATAGATCCAATTCATCAACCCGAATTACAGGTTTTGAACGTTGAGTACCGGTATTGCGATCCTGCCAATACTCAAACTTTAATACTCCTTTAATCCCAATTAAACTGCCCTTACGGACATAGTTAGCCGCCACTTCTGCGGTTTTTCCCCAAATTTCTAAGTTAAACCAATCGGGTTGATCGGTTTTTCGACTCCGACGGTTCACTGCTAAGGTTAGATTACAGACGACACTACCGGTTTCAAAATATTTCACCTCCGGATCACCACCCGCGCGACCAACCAAAGTAACAATATTTAGGTTCATAGGAAAATAAGGATGGAATAGTGGATATCGAGGTTCTTCAGACCTGGGATCAAACACCAGGATCAGCGAAACTAAATCCTTTGTATTTTTAATAGGACTTACGCATAATACCCAATTATACACCATCTGTAGGGGCGAACGGCCGTTCGCCCCTACTAGATATGGTTGTTTTGCGTAAGTCCTGTTTAAATTAATAGCACAATTGCCGACACCCACCGAGATGACCCCAGCGATGGCGGAGGCTATACTACGGGTGTTTTTTCAGGAAACTCGCCGGGAGGTTGTTTCTCCTGACTTCTTTTTTGTCGGTTTGGCGTCTGGAGTGCTATTATTGTCACAGGTTTTTAAATTGAGCATGATTAAACAACGTAAAAACTTAACTAAATGGGTTAAGTGCGGAGTCACACCTAACCGTGTTGCTGTTTAAGAAAGCTGAATTTGAACAAAAACCTAGCTACAAATTAACAACGACTCTTCAACCTAGATCTGGGTTCTCGATCAATGTGAGTTATTGCCTTAATCCTAAGTGTCCAAATCCAACTGATCCGGCAAACGAGAATCGGCGCACTTGCTGTCAATGTGGCTCAGAACTTTTGCTGGAAGGACGCTATCGCGTAATCAAACAACTGGGAGGAGGAGGTTTTGGCAAAACATTTGAAATTGATGATCAAGGCAAATGTAAGGTAGTCAAGGTTTTATTAAAAAACCATCCTAAGGCTGTCTCCCTGTTCAAACAAGAAGCCAAGGTCTTGAGTCAGCTTAACCATCCGGGCATTCCTAAAGTTGATCCCGATGGCTATTTTACCTATCTTCCTAAGGGGAGCGAAGAAGCGCTCCACTGTTTGGTGATGGAGAAAATTGAAGGGCAAAATTTACAAGACTGGATGAAGGAACGCAAAAAAGAACCCATCAGTCAAGAACTCGCTTTGGCCTGGTTAAAAGAATTGACGGAGATCCTGGAGCAAGTCCATAATTTGCAATACTTCCATCGGGATATTAAGCCTCAAAATATTATGCGCAAACCCAATGGACAGTTAGTATTGATTGATTTTGGAACTGCCAGGGAAGTTACAGATACCTTCATGATTAAGATCAATGAGGGGCAAAATGTAACCGGGATTGTTTCCCCTGGATATACACCGCCAGAACAAACCAACGGTAAAGCTGTTCCTCAATCGGATTTTTTTGCCCTAGGAAGAACTTTTATTTATTTATTAACGGGAAAACCTCCCACGGCCTATCCAGAAAACCCCCGAACGGGGAAGTTATTATGGCGAAAGGGCGCGCCTAATCTTTCTGATCAATTTGCATCAACGATTGATTATTTAATGGCTCCTTTCCCTGGAAATCGGACTCAAACTCCACAAGCAATTTTGCAATGTTTAGCCGATATTAAGCCTGTGGGCGCCCAGAAGGAGCCAGCCCAACTTTCC
>DATNRE010000108.1:0-3727 GCA_036703685.1 Candidatus Obscuribacterales bacterium | reverse complement strand
CTCCAGTGATTCAAGAAGCGCTAGAACTCCCTGGATTTTTGGATGATGAAACTCCCCGGGAAGTGAAAACCGGATTTGCCCATAATGCGGTTTTAAGTGTAGCTGATCACGTCGTTGAAGCGGTTAAAGCTGGCAAAATTCGTCACTTCTTTTTAGTCGGCGGTTGTGATGGGGCCAAACCCGGACGGAGTTACTATACAGAATTTGTGGAAAAAGTCCCACATGATTGTGTTGTCCTGACATTAGCTTGTGGAAAATTCCGCTTTTTTGATAAGGAATTAGGTGAGATTGGTAACATTCCTAGATTGATGGATGTGGGACAATGTAATGATGCTTATTCCGCCATCCAAATTGCTTTAGGATTAGCCAAAGCCTTTGATATTGGTGTGAATGAATTACCCCTATCCATGATTTTGTCATGGTATGAACAAAAAGCCGTGGCGGTGTTATTAACCCTGTTATATTTAGGGATTCAAGACATTCGCTTAGGCCCCACTTTACCGGCTTTTATTTCTCCCAATGTGTTCCAATTACTATCGGACACCTATCATCTGAAAGCAATTTCAACCCCCGATGAAGATTTAGCCGCTTGTTTAGCCTAGGGTTAATTTCATAGGTGTCAAAGACGGCTGATAAAATCTGATTACGGCCGAGATTTGATCCCCCTAAATCCCCCTTAAAAAGGGGGACTTTGAAATCAATCCGGTTCCCCCCTTGATAAGGGGGGTTAGGGGGGATCAAACCCTTAAAATTGACACAAATAAAGCCCTAGAAATCCCGTAAAAAATATTAGAAAAAACTGCTATAATGAAACCAGATACATCTTAAAGTTAAAGGATTAAATTTGATATTTAAACCTGAGAGGAGATAAAAAATTATGTCCGTAAAAACCCTAGTTATTGATGGAATTGATGTTGCCGTTGAAGAAGGAACATCCGTACTTAAAGCCGCCGAAGAAGCCGGAGTCAAAATTCCTAAACTCTGTCATTTAGACGGGGTTTCCGATGTAGGAGCTTGTCGGTTATGCCTAGTAGAAATTAAAGGAATTAATCGTTTATTACCCGCTTGTGTTACCGAAGTTGCAGAAGGTATGGAAGTCTGTACCCAAACCCCCCAACTGCAAGAATATCGACGCATGACCGTGGAGTTATTATTCGCAGAAGGAAATCATGTTTGCGCCGTTTGTGTTGCCAATGGTAACTGCGAATTACAGGACGTTGCGATTGAAGTCGGCATGGATCATAGCCGTTTTCCCTATCGTTTTCCTGAGCGAGAAGTAGACATTTCCCATAGTAAATTCGGCATCGATCATAACCGTTGTATTATGTGTACTCGGTGTGTGAGAGTTTGTGCCGAAATTGAAGGCGCCCACGTCTGGGATGTCGGCTATCGCGGAGCCGCAGCTAAAATTATTAGTGGTTTAAATCAACCCTGGGGAGATGTGGATGCTTGTACCTCCTGTGGTAAATGTGTCGATGCTTGTCCTACGGGTTCAATCTTTAAAAAAGGCACGACCACGGCGGAAATGCAACGGGATAGTGAAAAACTAGAATTCTTAGCAGATGCAAGAGGGAAACATCAATGGACAAGATAAAATTTGCTACGGTTTGGTTAGCGGGATGTTCCGGTTGCCATATGTCGTTTTTAGACTTAGATGAATGGCTATTTGATCTCGCGGAAAAAGTCGATGTGGTCTTTAGTCCCGTCGGTTGTGACATCAAAGAATATCCCGAAAATGTGGATGTTTGTTTAGTGGAAGGAGCCGTGGCTAACGAAGAAAATTTAGAGTTATTATATCAAGTCAGAAAACGGACTAAACTCTTAATTTCCTTTGGAGATTGTGCGGTAACAGCTAATGTTCCGGCGATGAGAAATATGTTAGGAAGTACGGAACCTGTCTTAAAACGCTGTTATTTGGAACTGAGTGATATCGGGGCTCAATTGCCTCACGAACCAGGAATTGTGCCTGAACTATTAGAGCGAGTTCGTCCAATTCATGAATTAGTTGATATTGACATCTTTTTACCAGGATGTCCTCCTTCTGCGGATAGAATTAAAGCCGCGATCGCTCCTTTATTAGAAGGGAAAAAACCCCTGATGGAAGGACGGGAAATGATCAAATTCGGTTAACTGTTGTTGCGCCGTTGTTGCACCGTTGTTGCGCCGTTGTTGCGCCGTTGTTGCGCTTCAGCGCACCCGAGGATATAAGTTATAACCATTAATTCCCATCCTCAAATCTCATTAATAAAGATGCGCTGAAGCGCAACAACGGGATAGAAAAGTTCAAGCTAAATAACAAACTACAGAGGTTAAAAATATGTCTAAAACCGTTATTATTGATCCCGTAACTCGGATTGAAGGCCACGCTAAAATATCTGTCTATTTAGATGATGCGGGAGAAGTCGAAAATGCTCGGTTTCACGTCGTAGAATTTCGCGGTTTTGAAAAATTTTGCGAAGGACGACCGATGTTTGAAATGGCTGGAATTACCGCTAGAATTTGCGGAATTTGCCCCGTGAGTCACCTCCTAGCCGCCGCCAAAACCGGGGATAAAATCCTCGCAGTCCAAGTCCCTCCCGCCGGGGAAAAACTGCGCCGGATGATGAATTTAGCCCAACTTACTCAATCCCATGCGTTAAGTTTTTTCCACCTCAGTAGTCCTGATTTTCTATTAGGTTGGGATAGTGATCCAGCTAAACGAAATGTCTTTGGTTTAATGGCGGCTGATACCGATTTAGCCCGGGCCGGAATTCGCCTGCGTCAGTTCGGACAAACGGTGATTGAAATATTAGGCGCGAAAAAAATTCATGCGGCTTGGGCCGTGCCCGGTGGCGTGCGTTCTCCCCTTTCCGATGAAGGGCGAGAATGGATTATTGATCGCTTACCCGAAGCCCGACAAACGACCGAACTAGCTATTAGTATCTTCAAGCGGTTATTAGATACGGAATTAAAAACCGAAATCGATGTTTTTGGCAAATTTCCCTCATTATTTATGGGGTTAGTTGCCCCCAATGGTAATTGGGAACATTACGGCGGACATCTGAGATTTATTGATAGTAATGGGACAATTGTTGCCGATGGTTTAAGTGAAGATAACTATCAAGATTTCCTGGGAGAAGCCGTCGAAAATTGGTCTTATTTGAAGTTTCCCTATTACAAACCCCTGGGATATCCCGATGGGATTTATCGCGTTGGGCCCTTAGCCAGATTGAACGTTTGTGATCAAATTGGAACCCCAAATGCCGACCGAGAATTAGTTGAATTTCGGCATCGGGCGGGGGGACGGGTCGCCATTTCTTCCTTCTTCTATCATTATGCTCGGTTAGTGGAAATTCTAGCTTGTATTGAAGCCATTGAACAGTTAGTTGATGACCCGGATGTCGTCTCAAAACGGGTGCGTTCAGAAGCGGGAATTAACTGTTTAGAAGGAGTGGGCGTGAGTGAAGCTCCTCGGGGTACGTTATTCCATCATTATCAAGTGGATGAAAACGGATTAATTAAGAAAGTTAACTTAATTATTGCCACGGGACAAAACAATTTAGCCATGAATAAAACCGTGACTCAAATTGCCCAACATTATATTCATGGAAATGAGATTCCCGAGGGAATGTTAAACCGAGTGGAAGCCGGAATTCGGGCTTATGATCCGTGCTTAAGTTGTTCCACCCACGCCGTCGGCCAAATGCCTTTACACATCCAATTAATTCAAAAGGACGGAACAATTATC